>JBMFPL010000001.1:0-29736 GCA_049969115.1 Bryobacteraceae bacterium
CAAGTCGCGGCCGAACTGGAGTTATCTTCTAGTGGGGAGAACGGCGCCGGAAGCGTCGGTCTTGCGAAACTTACCCAACGTGATCCTGCCGGGGCCCCAACCATATGAAAGCTTGCCGCGGTGGGCCTGCGTGTTTGACGTAGCCATTTTGCCTTATTTGCGGGACCGGCAGGGCTTGACGGCGAACCCGCTCAAGTTACGCGAGTATCTGGCTACGGGGAAGCCGGTAGTTTCGGTACCGACGCCCGCGGTAGAGCCGCTGGCTCACTGTGTGCGACTGGCGACCACCCCGCAAGAGTTTCTCGACCAGATCGAGGACGCGCTGCGCAACGACACGCCGGGCGAGCGACGGGCCCGGCAAGCTGCGGTCGCGGGCATGAGCTGGGAAGCCCGTGTGGCCGAGACTCTTGCCCTGATCCAGGAGGGACTGGCAAGGAAGAAGGCGCAGCGCGCCGGTGACGAGGCGCACACAGTCCGATCCCCATGAACACCCCGGGAAACCGCAAAAAGTTGCGAATCGGGTTGGTAGGAGCCGGTTATGTCAGCCGGCATCACATCGAGGCGCTGCAGCGGCTGCCGTTCGTAGAACTGGTGGGCATTGCCGATCTGGAGCTGGACGTGGCCCGGAAAGTCGCGACCCGGTACGCGATTCCGCTAGCGTGCCGCGGCTTGGAGGAACTGGCCGGGCCGAATCCCGATGCCGTATATGTGCTCACCCCACCCCACACTCACTGCGCGCTGGCGGTGCAGGCCATGGAGATGGGCTGCCACGTGCTGGTCGAAAAGCCGATGGCCGAGCGGGTAGAAGATTGCGATCGCATGATCGCGTGTGCGCGCGAGCGAGGAAGGATCCTGTCCGTCAATCATTCGGACAAGTTCGATCCCGTGGTGGAGCGTGCGCTGCACAGGGTGCGGGAGGGCGTGTGCGGAGAACTGATCGCGGTGGACATTATCCGCAGCTCGGCATACGCGCCTTACGCCGGGGGGCCACTGCCGGCCATGTATTCGAAGGGATCTTTCCCGTTTCAGGACATCGGGGTGCACAGCCTGTACCTTCTGGAGAGCTTTCTCGGTCCTATTCAGGAGCTCGAGGTACGTTTCCGGTCCAGCGGGCGCGATCCGAATCTTTTGTTTGACGAATGGGCGGTAGAGGCTCGCTGCGCGCGCGGGTGGGGGCGCGCATTGCTCTCCTGGAACGTGCGGCCCATGCAGAACCGCATCAGCATCTACGGGACAGGTGGCGTGCTGCATGTGGACCGGTTCCTGCAAATCTGTACAGGGAGCCGGAACCTGCCGGGCCCGAAGTTCGTGCACATGGTCGCCTCGGCCATGCAGAATGCGGCTTACACGGGATGCGTGGTCCCGCTGAACGTGGCCCGATTTGCCACTGGGCGGCTGCCGCCATCGCCCGGGATCCGCGCGGGATCGGCGGCGTTTGCGCGTGCGCTGTACGAAGGGAGCGCGCCACCGGTAAGCGCAGAAGAGGGGCGGCGCATGGTGGAGCTGATGGAAAGGGCTTCAGGCGAGGCGGACCGCCAGTGGAGCGCCCGGCGACGAGCTGCGCTGACGCCACGCCCCGCAGCCGCGTATCTGGTGACGGGCGCCGCGGGGTTCGTGGGCAGGGCGCTGGTGAGAAAGTTGCGGGAGCGAGGGCGCACGGTGCGCGTGCTGGTGAGGCGCGTCGTTCCGGAATGGCAGAACGATGAGCAAGTTCAGGTGGTGGTGGGCGACCTGGGAGATCCGGAGATCGTCCACAGCGCCGTAGCCGGCGTTGAGACGGTGTTCCACGTGGGGGCGGCGATGAAAGGCCCGCGCGAGAGTTTCCAGGCCGGGACGGTTTGGGGCACGCGCAACATGGTGGAGGCATGCCTGGCACACAAGGTGCGGCGGCTGGTGCACGTCAGCTCGTTGACCGTGCTTGATCACGCGGGTCACCGAGCGGGAGCCGTGGTGACCGAATCCTGGAGGCTGGAGCCGCACCCCGAGCGTCGCGGCTGGTACACGCAGACGAAGTTCGAGGCGGAACGTATAGTGCTGGAGGCCGTGAGCTCACAAGGTCTCGACGCCGTGATTCTCCGGCCGGGCCAGATATTCGGACCCGGGTCGGGCAACCTGGCGCCGGCGGGAACGATCGTGCTGGGCGGGCGGTGGTGGATCTGCGGCTCCGGTGATGCGCTGTTGCCGCTCATCTACGTGGACGACGTGGCGGATGCGCTGCTACTGGCGGCGGATGCCAGAGTACCCGCAGGGAGCATCTTTCATCTGGCGGATCCGGCGCGCATTACCCAGCAGGAGTATGTGGAGGCCTGCCGGAAGGCGCCTGGTTTCAGAATCCGCGTTCATTATGTACCTCGCTGGATGCTGTTGCTGATGGCCACAGGGGCCGAATGGGTGGGGCGGGCCCTGAAGCGGGAACTGCCGCTATCGCGTTACCGCGTTCGCTCGCTGAAGCCGCTCGCTCCCGTTGACTGTTCGGCGGCGCGGCAAGCGCTGGGCTGGCAGCCGGGTGTGGGAGTGGAGCAAGGACTCAGGCTAACCTTCGGCTAGGCGTGAGGTCCCGCGATGGGGAAGTAACAAAGGGGCGCTGCGAAGGCCGGCGAGCCTGGGGCATTGGCAAGCAGGAAGTTTTTTTTGACGAAGACGCGCCGATTCGCGGGCCGGCACGGGACTGATTGACGAGGCCTCAAACGGCTGACGGGGCCGCCTGCCAGGAGCTCCCGTGGGCCGCAAAGAGGGAGGTGGACAAAGGTTGCCCCTGCTAACTACGGTGGTGCTGGTAGCGGTGATGTACCTGTCGCCGGTGGAGCTGGCGCCGGCGCTAGCGCCCTACCGGCCGGTATTGATCCTGTGTTTGCTGGGGCTGCCGGCAGCCGCGCTGGCAGCGGTGGCGAATCGTTTCAGTTTCCGGGCGCCGCAAATTTACCTGTTGCTTGGCTTCGCAGCGGCGGTGGGAATGTCGCGCATTTACCAAGGATGGTTGGGAGGGGCTTTGCGAGCGTGGGAGGACCTCGGTCCCGCGCTGGCCAGTTTCTTCATGACCGCCATCGTGACCAGCCAGATCCGGCGGCAGAAGATCCTGGCTGCAACCCTGGTAGGGATCGCGATTTACCTGGTGGGGCAGGGGGCGCTGGCTTACCATTACGGCTTCCGCGAGGACCAGTTCATCATGCTGGACTGGGAAGAAAGCGCCGAGGGCGAGCTCCAGAAGACGCTGCGGCGGATTTGCGGGGCCGGTTTCTTGAACGACCCGAACGACCTGGCCCAGAACCTGCTGATTGCACTGGCGCTGTTGGGCGCCTTTTGGAGGCGCGGGCGTTGGCTGGGCAATACAGTGCTGGTCGTGGTTCCGGCTTTGTGGATACTGTACGGGCTTGGCCTGACGCGCTCGCGCGGCGGGGCCCTGGGCCTGGTGGTGCTCGTGGCGCTGGCGGTGCGGGACCGGTTGGGAAGGCTGGGTTCATGGATTGTCAGCGGCATGGTACTGGCGGGGATGCTGGCTGCGAACTTCGGGGGAGCGCGCGCCTTGTCCCTGCGGGCAGCCTCCATTTCCGGGCGGGTGGAGGCGTGGTCGGCGGGCTTGCAAATGTTGAAGCAATCGCCGCTGTTCGGGGTAGGATACCGGGCGTTCACGGACTATCACGAGATGACGGCGCACAATTCGTTCGTGCTCTGCTTCGCCGAGACGGGCATGCTGGGTTACTTTTTCTGGCTAGGCCTGTTAGTGGCGACGGCGCGAGATCTTGCGGTTCTTGCCGGCCTGTCGGCTGCCGATCCTGCGCAAGCGGCGGTGCGTCACTGGGCCAGGACGGTACGGCTGGCTTACTATACCTTTCTGACGACGGCGTGGTTTCTTTCGCGGACCTACATTCCCACGCTGTACTTGCTGATCGCCATGGGAGTGGGGCTGAGGGAGATTGCGCAGCGGAACGGCTGGGTGAAACTGCCCGGACTGGACCAGAAATGGCTGGCGATGACAGTCATCTTTCAGGTATTGACCGTTACGGCCGTGTACGCGGTGGCACGGTTGCGATGGATGCAGTAGCGGGTCAGGGCTCCGGGGCCAGCCAAGAAATTGCGCGGTTGACAGACAAGCGGAGGGAAGCGGGCAGGCGGCCTGTCCACTCGCGCAGGCGTTCGCGGTCGTCCGGTTCGAGGACGCGGCAGAAGCGAAGGCCCAGCGCGTAGACCGCGATGGCGGCGAGCACGGCGAGAGGGGGAGCGAGAGGGCCGCGGAGGCGCTCCACCAGCACGAGCGCAGCGGCGCCTGCACAAGCGGCGGCGAGCAGGATGCGGGCGAAGGGGCGCAGCGGGAAGCGAGCCCGGAATCCCTGGAGCGCAGCGAGCCAGGCAAGAAAGGCCGCGGCAGTCTGGGCAGCACTGTTGGCGACGGCCGCGCCCATCGCGCCGTGGTGAGGAATCAGCAGAAAGTTGAGCAGAAGATTGAGAGCCGCCGCGCCAATCATGAGCTCGAGCAAGAGGCCCTGGCGGCTGGCGGCGACGAGAAAATCCTGGGCGGGAAACATGAGCGCCTTGGCGCTGGCGAAGACCGCGAGGAGAGCGAGCACCGGGATGGCGGGAAGGAAACGGGGGCCGTAGAGAATGCGGACGATGGGATCGCTCATGGCGCCGACGCCGAAGCTGATGGGCAGGGCTGCGACGGCCATGAGCCGGAAGGCGGCGATGGTAAGCGCGGCGGCGGATTCGGCGTCTTTTCCGATGCGAACCATCACCGAAGCGCTGACGGCGCTGACGAAGGCGCGGGGAAGCAGCAAGAGCCGCTGGGTGATATTGAAACCGAGTGAGTAGAAGGCCACCTGGCGGATGTCGCAGAAATGCTTCAGAAAGAGCATCTCGGAGCGGTCCCAGACGACGATGTCAAGCACTTGCAGGAGGCTCGCCTGGGCGCAGAACCTGCGCAGGACGGGCTTGAAGGCGGCGGCAGTCACGGCTCCGGCGCTGCACGCAAAGCCGGCGCCAGCGGCAAGCCAGCGACGAGCGTGGCGTGCGGCGTAATGGCGCCGCAGGAGCAGGTCGGCGGTGCGCTCGAACAGCAACGCGCCAGCCAGGCCAGGTAAATCCCAGCCCATTGCGAGCGCGAGTGCAACCCCGCTCAGGCCGAGGGCCGTGGAGGCGAGGGAGGCTTTGACGTTGCCGGCAAAATCCTCCACGGCAATATTCACGGCCGAGTACATGGCCATTTGCATGGCGGGCGCCAGGCTGATTACGGCCAGGGAAGCGTAAAGCCGGTGCCCGGGGGGAACCTTCCAGGCGACGACGAGCAACCCCAGCAGGACGACCAGGAAAGCCATAAGGGACTGCCAGCGCGACGTCCAACGCCAGATGGCGCGTGCCGTGAGCGGATCGCCGCGCCCCAAGTATTCGGCCATGTACTTGCGCGTGGCGAGCGGCACTCCGAGGGAAGCGAGGCGATTAGCGATGTTGCAAATGAAAAGGACGTAGTTGTAGTAGCCGAGCTTGGCTGGGCCCAGCAGGCGCGCGATGGCGATGGAGCCGATCAAGGCCGAGACGAGGCCGGCCACGGTATCAAGGGCGGCGAGGACGGAATTACGTGCGATGACCCGGGCTGGCGAGGCAGTAAGGCTGGCGGGTGGGGAGTCTACATTCCGTTCCTGCTTGCTCAACGCTGTTCACCGTCAAGGCCTTGTGAACGCAGGCCGGTGAATACCACTACAGGCTGGAGTTTGCCGGCCGGCCCCGGTGGGATTCGGGGCACCGGCTCGACAACCACGGTAACTTCGCCAAGCACCTGTCTAAGTTCGGAGCGCAACAGAGAGGCGCTGGACGGGGATAGATCCCGGGACAGGACGAGGAGGAGCCGGACGCGTTGGGGAGATTCCTGGCGGACCTGGTACTGGAGAATCTCAGGGAATTCCTTGAGTAAGTGGACAAAGAACAGGCCGCTGACGGTCCGGCCTCCGGGAAGCCGGATCAGATCGGTGGTGCGCCCGAGGACCGGTTCCATCAGAGGCAGGCCGCGGCCGCAGGAACAGGGGCGGTGGAGGACGCGGCTAGCGTCGCCGATGGCGTAGCGGATGAAGACCGTACCCAGGTTGTGCAGGTCGGTGACCAGAACGTCACCGGGTTGGTCGGGAACAGCAGAGACAGTCTCGACGACGAGGTTTTCGATGTTGAGGTGCAGGCCTTCGTGTCGCTCGCACTCGGCGCCGATGGACATAAACTCGCGGGAGCCGTAGGTCTCAAAAACAGGCGCGCAAAATATCCCGGCCAAGTAACTGCGGACGCCGGGCGCGAGCGGTTCCGCGGCAGTGATGACGGCGCGCAGCGAAGGCAAAGAAAGCCTGTGCTGTTCGAGATAGCGCGCGAAGCCCACGAGACTGGAGACGTAACCCACAAGGTAGCGTGGATGAAAGCGCCGCGCCTTGCGGAACGCGGCCTGCCAGAGAGCGTCATGCTGGAGCCAGGTGGGAACGAGGAGGCGGCGCTGGAGCACAGCGTGAGCCCGGTCTTTCAACCGGCTTGCGCGTGACTGCGAAGACAAGGGGGCGGCCCAGAGGTACATGGTGCGCTCGCCGGGCCGGCAGCCGGACCAGGAGTAAGCCCGGTGGGTGGCGGCGAGTCGCCAGTCGTAGCTTTCCCAGGTGCGGTAAAAACGGACGGGAACACCGCTCGAGCCTCCGGTAGCGTGGGGCATTCTCTCCAGCTCGAGGGAGACCGGGTAGAGTTGCTCGCGGAACTGGTTCACTTCTTCACGAGTAAGTACAGGGAGTTTGCGAAAATCGTCCCAGGTTCGGATGTCCTCGAGGCGTGCCCCGGCCCGGGCGTATTTGCGCTGGTAAAAGGGGACTGAGCGGAAAGCAACGGCGAGGAGCTTTTGCAGTTCTCCCCACTGGAATTCGAGGAGCCGGTCGGTGGGCCACCACTGGGACTGTTCAAGAAAGGGACGGATGCGGTGGTAAGAGCGGCGGCGCGCCATGCTGCCTAACGGGAAGACGACGGCTTCCAGCAGGCGGCTATAGAGACTCACTGGAACCCCATTGTAAGCTTGGTTCATCGCGGTTTTCAAAACTTGTCGGGGCGTGAGGCGCCATCAGCGCTTGCGCCCCAGGGTCTGGCAGTACAGACGGAAGTAATCGCCCGCCATACGTTCGAGGGTGAAGTGGCGGGCGTGGCAGTTGCGGGCTGCCTGGCCGAGGCTGAGACGCCGCTCCGCGTCCCGCGCCAGTTCCAGGATAGCCTGAGCGAAAGCATCAGGTCGGGAAGGAGGAACCAGACGCCCGGAGCCGCAGCACCGTATGACCTCGGGCATGCCGCCGACCTCAGTCACAATGGCCGGGAGACCGACCGCCATGGCCTCGAGCAGGGCGATGGGGACGCCCTCCGACAAGGAAGAGAGAACGAACACGTGGGAACGGGCCAGCCAGGGTCCCACATCGCTGCGCTCGCCAAGCAGTTCCACCCGGTTGCGCAGACCCAGCTCCGTGATGAGTTTTTCCAAACGGGGGCGTTCAGGACCGTCCCCAACGATCCACAAGGAAAGGCCAGGCAAGGCGGGGGCAGCCAGAGCCACCGCCCGCAGCAGATTGGCAAAGTCCTTGATGGGATCGAGGCGGGCCACGGTGACGAGACGGAAGGCGTTGGGATCCCCAGGCGCGTGGAGGACGCCCGGGGGGATAGAAGGGGCAGCGGCCCCGTTGAGGATGACGGTAAGCTTCGAAGGACAAGCCCAGGGAGCGGAGGCCAAGCGTTGCGCGGCGGAACGGGAAACAGCCACGACGTGATCGCACAGTCGTGCCGCCAGCCAGAACTTGCGCTCGGTCGCTGCCGGGGAGAGGCTGCCGCCGTGGCGCGTGCTTATCACACAAGGGACGCGGGCGAGCCTGGCCGCGGGCGCGGCCAGCAGTGTGGGGCCTACATTGTGACAGTGAACGACATCGGGCCGTGACTTGCGGAACAGACGGAACAGTTGCACCAGAGAACGAAGCGGCGCAGAAGATGCGTGCGAATGAACGGGGATACCGCGAGCGGTAAGTTCCTGCGCCGCGCGCCCCAGCCCGGCGACGGCGTGAGCGGCCACACGGTGCCCGGCGGCGGCCTGGTGGCCGGCGAGCCAGCAAAGAAGGGTTTCGGCGCCGCCGACCGTCAGCCCAGTAATCACGTGATGGATCGAGAGGGTGCGCATGCAGGGGTCACGCAGGTGGTAGGTCGCGAGCCAACCGGTTGGAGGCCAGGCTAAGGAAAGTTTGGCTCGGGGGCGCCAGGCTTGCGGGAGATTTCCAGCAGTAGCTGGGCAGCACGGCACGCGCCGGCGGCCCGAGGCGCGGGTTTCGGCGCAAGGTGCGGCGAAGGGCCTTCACGTGCGCAGTGTAGCAAACGGGGGTGGAGTAGCGAACGGGCGGCAGAAGGCAGGGTTCGACTTTGCGCAGCGGCCAAGCGAGTGGGGCGAGTCACGAGGCGTGTGTGGGCAGAAGTCCTTGAAAGTTCACGGATTAGAACGGCTTGCCGGGAAAGGAAGGTCGGGAGTGGCGAGTAGGCTGGCATCAGGAGGTTTTGCGCCCGATGAAAGTACGCTGGTATGTGGCGCTGGCGGTTGTTCTTGGCTTCTACCTGCGCTTTTGTCTTTCTCAGACCAGAGTGGATCTGGGGCGGCAGGGCAAAAATGTAGATTTTTCCGGGGCCGAAAAAAGCAAGCCGTTCCGGAGCGGCGCAGCACTGCCAGCCTCTTGTGAGACGGGGGAGGCGTTTTTGCAAACGGGTGAAGGAACCGAGCAGACCCTGTACGTGTGCCCCACTCCGAACAATTGGGTCGCCGTTGGCAAGGAACTCCCGAGCGATGGGAAAGGACCGGGGAAGGCCCTTTTGGCCGGGGATAGCGGTTTGCAGTGGGCCGAGGCGGCGGGGGACGTTAGCGGGCGGTTCACGGAGCTGAGCGTGCGCGCCTTGCGAGGGCGTCCTGTGAGCGACACGGCGCCCAGCGATCGGGAGGTTCTGCGGTGGAACGCTGCTCTCGGCCGGTGGGAACCGGCGAGCGGGGCTGGTGATTACCAAGCGGGCGGGGGCGTACTCATTGCCGGGACCAGCATCGCCGTGGACGCGGCCACGGTACCCAACTATTATCTGGGGACGGGGAATCCCTCCGGGGACTGTGCACCGGGACGAGAGTACTATCTGGACACCGCGGGCGGGCAACTATACTATTGCGCGGCAGCGAACTCGTGGCAGGCGGTGAGCAAGCGGGAGCACAGCCACAGTTGGGGATCCCTGACCGGGAACCTGACAGACCAGACGGATCTGGTCGCGGCGTTGAACGGCAAAGCGGACTTGTCTCACGGCCATGCCGTTGCGGGTGATCTCACGGGCACGGTGAACGCGGCTACGGTGGTGAAGATCCAGGGAAGGCCAGTTGCGGCGAGCGCTCCGACGGACGGCGCGGCGCTGGTATGGAACGGCACGAGCCAGCAATGGGAGCCGGGCACTGTTTCGGGCTCCGGGGCGGGATTCGACGCGTTGGACACCCAGGTGCTGTGGTTACGCGAAGAATTTTGCAGCGGTGGGGGTTCGTCGGGGACCGTGGGGGCGCTCGGATGGGCATACACGACCGCGGGCACAGGAGATACTCTGACATTGTCTTACGGAAGTTCTGCCCATCCCTGCGAGCTCAAAGGCATCGGCGTGACCTCGACCGCGGCCAACGATTACCGCTCGCTGTACCTGGCGAACCCCATGGGCGTGCTCCATTCGGGCGGCAGGACGGTTCCGTGGAAAGCGGTGTTCATTTTCATGCCCAAGGGGGCGGCAACCGAGTTGAGAATGCGCGTCGGGTTCGGGGGTTATGCGCCGGCGCTGGTTCCTACGGAGTTCATCGGTGTGAGGCTTGACCACGATGCCAACTGGGACGGGTCGTCGGCCACGAACCTGATTGCCTGTGTCTGCAACGATGCGCTGAAAACTGCCTGCACGGACATTGACACGGGAGTGGCCCTGCAGATTGACACTTACTACAAGCTGACCATGTGGAGCGACACAGCCGGAGTGATCAGCATGTCCATCAATGACGGAACGCCGGTGACGTTCACTAACCCGTCCACCTTGCCAAATACGACGAAGACTCTCCAACCGCATTTCATCATGGGCCGAACGGGCGGCACGGGGACGCGGTCGCTTTACCTAGATTTCTTTGCTGCCAGGAGGGCGGTGACGCGATGAGCCGATGGTGGACGATTTTCTGGCTGGCAGCGCTCGCACAGGGGCAGATGCTTCGCCTGCGGTACGGCGGGCCCCAGTCCTTGTATCACATTACGAGCATATCGGGCGGCTCCCCCGCAGTGCTCACGGTGAAGAATCATGTCACGTGGCAGCAGCAACACGATTTTGCGAACGGAGATGTGATTTACATCCAGTTCGTCGGGGGCTGTGCGGAAGCGAACGGGTTCCGGAAAGTAGTCAACTCGAATCAGCAAGGCGGCACGTTTAGCATTACTGATCTGGATGGAACCCCGATCGCCTGCTCCTATCCTTACCAGAGCGGCTTCGAATCGGGCGTGGTGGGCAAAGTGGGAGAGTACACGCTCCGATCCAGCAGGCCGCGCGTTTTCCTGCCCGGCTCGGGACCGTTGCTAGAGCGTTCGAAAGACCCCGATGGCAACGGGCCCCAGGTAGCCCCAGTGGTGACGGAGAACGATTACCCGTGGCAAGCGATGGTCGCCAAGTACGCGGCCTACATCACGGAGGGTTGTGACGGCCGCACGCCGTCGTTGTGTCCCAACGAAGAGGCGATGATGGACGCGGGCGACGCGTCGGGCAAGCTGGGCTACGGCGCACACGCGGCAGCTTACATCTGGTTTGCGGACAACTCCAAAACCGGTTACCTGACCCTGGCCCGTTACATGATCAACAACCTCGAGCGCGCGATGTTGCAGAATACCTCCGGAGTGCGGCCGGGGTTTGGCTTTCCCTGTGACGTCACCACGAACTCCTGCGGTTGGGGCTCGGGATGCGACTGGCTGTCCATCGGCATGTGGCATTACAGCCTGGCCTATGACCTGATCAGAGACCAGCTTACCGATGCCGAGCGGCAGGCGTTCGCGAAGAAGATGCTGAACGGGTGGGGCGGAGAGTATGAGTGTTCGAACCAGCTCACCAGACAGAACGGCTCCGCAAACCTGACGTCCGGGTCGCACGCGGTGACCGGTTCCGGCTTCTCCGTGTACTCTCCGGGTGACGGAGTCTATTTCAAGACCTCGATGGCCTGGGGAGCCTTGGGACGGTGGGGGCAGGTGGTCTCGGTCTTGAGCGACAGCGAGATGACGGTGAATTTCATTATCGGGACGAGTAAGACCGCAGCTTCCGATGTGACGGCCAGCAATGTGGATCACTACAAGGTGATGCCCTGGAGCGAAACTCGGTGCGGAGCGGCATTTCTGGCGGGAGGCCAAGGCCTGGCATACAACGTGGGAGGGGCTGTGATCCAGCGAGCGATAACTTACCTGGCGAGCGCCATTGACGCCTCCCAGACGAGGGTCCAGGTCACGCATGCGGGAGGGTTCCCTGCCCCGCCATTCTACGTACTCGTCGAGAACGAGGTTCTCAATGTGACCGCGGTAAACGGCACCGAGTGGACAGTAGAGCGGGGCAAACTGTACACGAGCGCGGCACCCCATGCAACGGGCAAAGCGCTGGAATACAGCAGCCAGACCTCGGGCGGCTCGTTTGCACTGGCCGGGCCGCGGGCACTGGCCGGAGAGTGGTTCCACAACTTGACGGCCCAGAAGGCAGTCGGATATATGGTGACCGCCTTTGTCCTGGCGGGGGACGACCCGAGAGCTGCCGATTACGCGGAGCGGATCTGGAACTGGTACTACGACACGGTTTACGTAACCAACAAGGAGTACTGGTCGGGGCCCACCCAGGGGGGTCTGCAAGACCAAGGCTACCAATTAGGGCGGTGGCAGGCCAACCAGATCTGGGCAGGGCTGGTGGGGCGGAACGCGTTCGCGGGCAGCGGCATTGATTTGCTGGAGCAATACTTCTGGCGCGGGCTTACGACGATCCTTTTGTGGACGCCCCCTAACGGGACCGATCACTGGAGGAGAATGCCGGAAGAAGTAACGACGGGCAATCCCTACTCAACGAGGAACGTCGGGTGGGCGGCGGCCGCCGCGACCTTATGGCCATCCACGGAGGCCCAGTATGCGCAGTACTGGCTGCGCAACCTCAGCGGCCTGTTCCCGAACCCTGACGGCGCCCATTCGGTTCTCTATGCGGCGTACAGCCCGGCGAATTCGTCGCAGAGGGATTTCCGGTTGGAACTGCCGCCGTGGTCGTTCCACATGGATACGGATTTCAATGCGACGGCTTATTACGGGCTGCTGGTGAGCAGGCGTGATTGGAGCGAGACTTCCGGGATGCTGGTGGCGGGGGCCGGGTGGAACTGGCCGACGGACCACACGGTGGACCAAGGGATGTACTTGCCGGGCGGATACACGATTTTCAAGGGTAGCAAGCTGCTGTTCGGTTGGGACAACGCGTATGGCATAGGAGGAGACCTGAACACGAGCCCATGGTTCAGACTTGGAGGCTCACTTAAGAGCATCACTCATCCGCCGTGGACGTCGCTGGCTTCGGGAGGACAGTACAACCAGATTGACCGCAGGCATGGCGACGGGGTGTACGTGTATGGTCGCGGGAACTTCACGGCATCGTGGCAAGCGGCTTCAAAAGTCTTGCGGCATCACCGGCATTTCTTGCACGTAAAGAGCGATCCGGAGTATGTGATCATATTCGACGACGCCGCCATGGGCGCGGCCTTGCAGGTAAAGACCAACCTCAATTACTTCCTGCGGGGAGATACGGCGCAGACGTTCTCGGCGTCATCCGACTATCGTGACATCGTGTTCAAGAAGCCGACCGAACCGGGAGCGATGGTTTCGACGAAGCTGCTATTCCCGGACGGGTCGGAGCCAACGATTACTTATACGCAGACATCGTACAGTCACAAGTTGACGGTGGACTGGGGGAGCGTAGCCTCGGCCCAAATGATCACAATCCACCGTCTGGCTTCCGGGACGGCAGATGCGATGCCTACGGTCGCCCTACTGCAAGGGCTGGACGGGGGTTCGGTGGGTTTCGAGGCGCTGGACGGGGCGGATCCGCTGGCGGTGGTTTTCTCGCGCGATGGCATGGACCGGACCGAATGCGCTTTTCGCACCAGTTTCCCGCGGCGCGGGCGAATTCTGGTCACCGGGCTTGCACCGGGTGAATACCGAGTGTACCGTGATGGCCGGGAAATCAGCACAACTCCCGTGGCGGTAAGTGCGGGGGATGGGACCCTTTATCTGGAAGGAGAGGCAGGCAACTACCTGGTGAGTGGAGTTCCGCCAGCCACTCTGGCCGTAGATCCGCTAAGCCTCAGGTTCGAATACACGGTGGGAGGAGAAGCGCCGGGGCCGCAGACATTGCGGGCGACGTGCACCGGCGGCACCTGCACCGTATCGGCGAGCGAGGATTGCTCGTGGCTGGCGGTGTCGCCGCAGAGCGGCTCGACTCCGGTGGACTTCCGGGTTAGCGTGGATCCACAAGGGTTGCCCAAGGGAAGCTATTCCTGTGCGGTGACGGTGAGCGCGATCGCCCTGAACAGTCCCCAGCAGGTGGACGTCACGTTGAATGTGGCCGAAGCAGGGGGAGGCACGGGCGGCGAACTATCGGTGGAACTGATCGGAGCTACCAGCCGGAGGTTGCTGGTGCGCTACGGCGGACTGTATCTGAAGAGGCAGGATACATGCCGGTTAGAGGTGAGCGACAGTCCGGCCTGGGAGCGGATCCTGGAATCACTCGAGGATAGTGGAGGGCTGGCGCGGCGAGTGCTGGCGTTGGGCGCGGCAGGAACGTTGCAGCCGGCGACGGGCTACTATGTGCGCGCCGTTTGCGGGTCGAACGCCAGTGCAATCCCAGCGGCCACCAAGCCCGAGGCTACAGCGCAAGCCCGTCGGGTCGCTTTCCTCCTATCGCCGCCAGCGAAACTGGGGGCGCAATGGCTGCGCCTAGAATACGGTTACGGGCCTGAGCTGGGGCAATTGGTCACGCAGTCCTGCAATTCAGAGGGCTGCGCCATGGAAGTGGAAGTCGACTCCGACCAGCTCCTCTACTTCCGCTACGCGTACTTGGATGGCTCAGGACGGGAACTGGCGCACAGTGACGTGAAAGCGGTCGCCGTGCCGTGAGCCCGGAGGCGGCTTGAGCGCGCGGGTAGCTCCGAGGTAGAACGCGGGACCTTGTTGCATGCCGGCTGGCGATGCCCTGCTATTTCTTGCCGCGGCGGACGCACCCCGGGAACGTTTTCTCGAGCTTGTGAACCTTGGGCGCGGATTGGGTGAGAATATAGGGGTTGGCTGGGTTACGCCGGGCGAAGTCCTGGTGGTAGTCCTCGGCGGGATAGAAGCCCTTCAGAGGCTCCAGGCGGGTGACGATAGGGCGGGAGAAGACCCGCGCCTGCTGAAGCTGGCGGATGTAGGCCTCGGCGACACGGCGCTCTTCTTCGCTGGCGTAGAAAATCGCCGACCGGTACTGCGGCCCGTTGTCAGGTCCCTGGCGGTTCAATTGGGTAGGATCGTGGGCGACAGCGAAGAAGATTTTCAGCAACTGGCCGTAGGAAATTTTGCGCGGGTCATAAGTGATGCGCACTGCCTCGGCGTGCCCGGTTGTACCCGTGCTGACCAGATCGTAGCGGGCTGTGCGCTCGTCTCCGCCGGCGTAGCCTGCGACAACATCGAGCACGCCTTCCACCTGCTCGAAAACTGCCTCGACGCACCAGAAACAACCGCCGGCCAGGACGGCGGTGCGTGACGAAGCGCGGACGGGGGCCGGCAAGTCTTCCGACGGGTCAGGGAAAGCGGCGCTGTTGGCGCCGGTTTTGACCGGTTGCGTGACGGGTGAATTGGTCGCATTCATGGCAAGGACACCGAGCACCAGAAGCGCCGCAGGAAGGAAGTCGGCAGCTTTTTTCATCCACCAGATGAGATGAGCGAGGGGGAGGTCCGGTCGCTAACGAGGGGGCGCGGAGCTGGGCGGGACCACATCGTCCACCGGAGGTTCGGGTTCTTCCTCCTCCGGGTTGTCGTCCGGGCGAGAAAACACGATCTCCCAGGCGGAGATGCCGTGCAAGTAAAAGCGCGCCACGTGGCTGGCCAGACTGTCTGTCTCACCTTCCAGCAGACCGACGACCTGGGGATAGTAACCAGGTGGACGATCCATGATTTTCGTGGGCGTAGACCAGCCCAGGGGATCGGAAACGTCCGGGTTAAAGCTCACATAGACACCGGCGGCAGGCCAACCGGGTTCGCAGCAGGCATGGTTGAGCAGGACCACATAGCTTTCCAGATACGAGTTCCAGTGAATGGAAGGTCCCCAAAAAGCGTTGGCATGGGCTTGCTGCCAAGGGGTGGCGACGGGGAAGATCGGGGTGAGCCGGCCACCCAAGCCCGGTTCGGACCAGTCGCCGCGGAAGTATTTCCAGACGGCCCCGACGGGATTCTTGCGGTCCTCGAACGCCATGCGCGCCAGACCGATACCCTGCGAAGAGGCCTCGCCGCCATAGTTGCCGAACAGGAAATAGAAAAACTGACGGTCGCGGTCCACAATCACGGAGAAATCCCCGTGGCCGCCGGCGAAAAAGCCGTTGCGCGCCGAGCAATCGGGCGGGTCGGGCGAGGTGAGAATGAGGCCCAAATCCTGGAAGCTGTGGCCGCCGTCGTAGGAGACCAGGGCGCCGATGTGGGGCATGACGAGGTCGGTACCGGTGCAGACACGGGGCTGCTCGTAATGGTACCAGGCATACACGGTCCCGTCATCGTCCACCCAGGCGGCCTCGATCCACATGGGAAAGTGTAGGTCAGAATCCACGCGGACCGCCTCCGAACTGACGGGCGCGAACTGGTTCACGCCCCAGCTCAGCACCGGAGCGCCTGCGGAGTTGAAGACGTGAAACTGACCGTCCCGCCAGAAGACCGGGCTATTGGAATCCACCTGGGCGGGCATCCAGACGGAAGGCGCTGGGCGGAGGCGGGCGGACTGCCCCAGGACGGTCAAAGAAAACGCCAGCACCGACAGCGATTGGATCCAAAGCCGCTTCACTTTAGCACGCTCCCCTCGTAGTTAAAAACCGCACCATCTCGATGATGTTGCGTTTTTCGCCGGCGTTTCGGCTTCTTTTGCCATCTTTGCGGTAAGGCGCACTCCCCAGCAAGGCGGTTCCAAGGGATTCGCCCTAAACCGCCTCGAGTTCTTCCTCTAGCAATTGCTTCTGGTAAAGGTCGGCGTAAAAGCCGCCGGCCACCAGCAGCTCCGCATGGGTTCCCTGCTCGGCTATGCGGCCCGCCTCCAGTACGACGATCCGGTCGGCCTGGCGGACCGTGGAGACACGGTGGGAGATCACGATCGTGGTTCGCCCGCGCGTCACTGCGGCCAGCCCCGCGAGGATGCGCTCTTCGGTGAGGGTATCCACGCTGGAGAGAGCGTCGTCGAGAATCAAGATCTGCGGGTCCCGCAAGATGGCGCGTGCAATAGCCGTCCGCTGTTTCTGCCCACCGGAAAGGGTGAGGCCACGCTCCCCTATGAGGGTTTCGAGGCCTTGGGGCAAGGAAGCCAGATCAGGGCCTAGCCCGGCTTGCTCGGCAGCCTGGCGAATACGCTCGGGGGTGGCCTGCTCCACGCCGAAGGCAATGTTCTCAGCCAGGGTGGCGCTGAAGAGTATGGTTTCCTGCGGAACCATGCCAATACGGCGGCGCAGTTCGGCGGGATCGAATTCGCGAAGATCCACCCCTCCCAGCAACACCTGGCCTTCGTCGGGATCGAGCAGCCGCGGGATGAGCCGAACGAGGGTGCTCTTGCCGCTGCCAGTGCGCCCGACGATGGCGAGGATCTCGCCCTGGCGAACGATGAGGTTGATGTGGTCCAGAGCGCGCGTACCGTCGTAAAGCACGCTGACTTCGCGGAACTCGATGTCCCCGCCTTCGGGGATCTTTCTGATCAGGGCAGGAGCGGCGATGCGGGGCTGCTCGTTCAAGATTTGCCGGATCCGCTGGAGGGAGGCCAGGCCGCGCTGGACGAGATTGACCACCCAGCCCAAGGCGATCATGGGCCAGGTCAGCATGGCCATGTAGGTGCTGAACATGACGAACGTGCCCAGCGTGATCCGGCCGCTCATGACCTGCAAGCCGCCCACCCCAAGGACGATCAAGAATGTCAGCCCGACCAGGGCCTGTAGCAGGGGCATGAACAAGCCCGAGACCCGCGCCAAGCGCAAGCTCTGAGCGATGTAATCGCGGTTGAGGCGTTCGAACTGGGCCAGCTCGGACTCTTCCCGCACGTAAGCCCTGAGGACGCGAATACCCGCCAGCGATTCCTGTACCCTGCTGGTGATGTCGGAAAACATAGCCTGGAGGCGCTCGAAGCGGGCGTGGATGACGCGACCGAACCAGACCACGGTCAGGCTGACCAGCGGAGCGGGAAGGAGAGCGAGAGCGGTGAGCCTCCAGTCCACCCATGCCATGACGATCACGGCCAGCACGAAGGTGAGGGAAGTTTCAAAGGAGTACATGAGCCCGGGGCCGAGCATCATGCGCACCGCGTTCAGATCGTTGGTGGCCCGCGCCATGATGTCGCCGGTGCGCGTGCGGGCGTAGAAGTCGGGGGAGAGGGTGAGCAAGTGGGAAAACAGGTCGTTGCGCAGGTCGTACTCGATGTCGCGCGAGATTCCGATGAGGATGACACGCATCCAGTACTGGAACAGGCCCTTGACGGCCGCCAAACCGACGAGCAAGCCGCAGAACTTTAGCAGGGTGGCCAGCTCGAAGCGGGCGCCGATGGAGTCCACGCCGGCGCGGATGAAGAGCGGCAGAGAGGCTGCCAGCAGGTCCTTGGCCGCCAGCGCTGCGAAACCGTGCACGAAACCGGCGCGGTATCTGGCGAGGTACGGTCTGAGGAATCGCCAGACGTCGCGCACGGTCACATCCCCAGTTGCCAGGCGATGGTTTTCATCCACTCCAACAGGACGGTTTTGCGCCCCTGACGGCTGGTCCACCACGCGGCGGGGAAGTCTTCGTCGGCGGCGGGGACCACGCGGAATTCCAGGTCAGGCGCGGACTGGCGGAAACAAGCCAGTGCCCGGCGGGTGTGATAGTCGCTGGTGACAACCAGCACCCGCCTGGCGCCGAGGCGTTTCAGTTCGGCAGTCACGATCGCCGCCTCCTCTTGAGTTGACCGGGCGCGGTGAGGCAGGCCCTGAAACCAGTGGCGGGGAAAGCCGCGTTTGACGGCGAAATCAATAGCGAGGTCGGATTCGGCACGATCGTAAAGGAAGGTTCCGCTGACCAGCACGCGGGGCGCCCATCCTTGCCTGACGAGCTCGGCAGCCTTGAGGATTCGATTGCCTTGCCAGCCTCCCGCAAGGACCACGGCGAGGTCTGCGCGGAAGGGCTGATCGGCGTGCACCAGACAGCGGCTGGCCAGGCCAAGCCAGATCGGGTGAGTCCACAGGACGCCGGCAGCGAGCAGCAGCGGGATCAGCCAGCGGAGGAACCGGGGAAGGCGAGGTCGCACCGCTCAGGATTCGTCCTGGGGATTCTTGGGGTCCAAGCGCCCCACGGTTTTCAAACGGCGGTAAAGCTGCTCGACCTCGGCTTCATCTTCGGGCCTCAGCAGGTGGAATCGGGTCGCGGGCGCGCGCCGCTCGGGCTTGGGCAATGTGTTCTCGCCCCAGTATTGCCGGTACGGGATGCCGTCAATCAGGGCTTCGCGAGCCATCCGGCGCAGTTGGCGGAGCAATTGGGTCGCCGATTCCTGGTCACCGGGGTAGATCAGCAAGAAGTGGCTGTGGTCGGCCAAGGTGAGCTGGACGATCAAGGGGGAGAGCCATCCCGTACGGTCGACGCGCCGGATGTCGGCCCAGCGAATCAATCGCCGCCCGATCACGAGGTGCTTCTCGTGGATCTCGATGGCGGGCTGGAAGGCGAGCAAGAGCAGCAACAAGGCGCTCGCCAGCAGCAGCGCAGCGGGGATGAAGGCAGGGGGCCAGTTGACGCCACACCAGGCAGAGAAAGCTGCAAACGCCAGCGCCGCCAGGCCGGCATTGAGGTATTGACGGGACGGCGTGTAGCGACTCATGCGCTTCTCCTTCCCCACCTTCAAGCCTACCCTGCCGGAAGCCCGGCGTCAATCGGGTTGTTCCGTCTGAGCCGCTGCAAGGCAGCCAAAAAGGGGGCCCGGTGCGAGTTGACGCGTCGGAGCACAATGTTAAAATGGGCCGGTGGCTGGAACTGCGGCCTTGCAGCAAAGCTGGGAGGATTTTTGGATGCGTGGAATAGCCAGGGTTCTGATTGCGTTTTGCGTCGCGGTGAGCGTGGGCGCGGTGGCTGCGCAACAACAGAAAAAGGCTCCGGAGAAACTGGTCTTCGCCGCCAAAGTGGGTAACGTGACCTTCCTGCACGCCAAGCACGTCGAGCGTGAGAAGGGAGATTGTACGGTTTGCCACGACAAGCTGTGGCCGCAGGATGCCAAGGCCCCGCTGAACTACAAGCAGGGGATGCACAAGCCGGCCGAGGCGAAGAAGACTTCGTGCGCCGCATGCCACGTAGCGGGCGGGAAGTCCTTTGCCACGACGGGCAACTGCAACAAGTGCCACGCCAAGCCGGGCGCGAAGAGCTGAAGCTGAAGCGGCGGATGGTGCGCCGGGCGCCGAGTCGGACTTGAGAGTGCGGCGCGGGCGCATTCGATGGCGATTCCGGTTTCGATCGGCATCATCGGCGGCATGGGTCCTTGGGTAGACCCGTTGCTGCTGGAGAAGTTGCTCGCCTACCAGACGTCGCTCGGCATGCGCAGGGACCAGCAGGCGATCCCCGTGATCCTGGTGGGATTCGCCCCTCTGCTGGAGGACCGGACCGAGTACTTGGACGCGGTGGCAAGGGGTGGAGCGAGGGAAAATCCAGCGCTGGCCGCGGCAGGGATCATGCGCTTGCTGGTTTCCGCTGGGGCCCGCGTGATCGGCATCCCGTGCAACACATTTCACGCGCCACCCGTTTTCGCGGTCTTCGAGCGGGAAATCCGGCCCTTACTGGAGGAGGGCGTGCACGTGGTTCACATGGTGCGCGCCACCTGCGAACAAATCCCCGCTGCGTGGCCGAAGGCGCGCCGGGTGGGCGTGCTCTCGACCAACGGGACCTATCTGCATCGGGTTTACGCGGCGGTGCTGGAGCAGATGGGCCTGGACCCGGTCGCACTGGCCTACGAACACCGGCGGTTTCCCCCGCAAGAGCAGGCTGCGCGGCGGGACGCGATCGTCGCGGGCACGGCGATCCCGCTGCAAAACGACGTGCACAACGCCATCGTCAACGAAGAATGGGGGATCAAGTCGGGGCGCGGCGCCGGCGAAGGCTACCCGCTGCCGCGCGCCGTGCTGCGTTGCGCGGCTGAACAGCTCCGGGCAATGGGCGCGGAAGCAGTGGTGCTGGGATGCACGGAGATCCCGCTCGCGCTGCGGGGGGAGGATGTTCCCGGCTTGCCCCTGATCGACCCGCTGGATGTGCTGGCGCGCGAGCTGGTGGAGGGCTGGCGGAAGCGGTTCAGTCCTTCTTGGCCTGCTGCCAGAGAGCTTCCATTTCTTCCAGAGTAGCGTCGGCGGGCGAGCGTCCCTGCCGGCGGAGCCGTTCCTCCACTTGCGCAAAGCGAGCGCGAAATTTCGCGTTGGTTCGGCGCAGCGCCTGTTCAGGGTCCACGCCCAGGAACCGGGCCACGTTGACGAGGGTGAAAAGCAGGTCGCCGATTTCCTCCTCCTGGCGGCTGGGAGAAGCGGACTCGCGGGCGGCCGCCAGCTCGGCTATTTCCTCATGAAGCTTCTTCAGAACCTCGTCCGTGTTGCGCCAGTCGAAGCCGATGGCCGCGACGCGGGAGGCGATCTGGGAAGCCTCGACCAGGGCCGGCAGCGAGCGGGGAACCGAGTCCAGAAGGCCACCCTGCCCACCGCGCTCCCGGCGCTCGTCCGCCTTGATGCTGTCCCATCGCTGCTTGACTTCCTCGGCTGTGCTGGCGACAACGTCGCCGAACACGTGGGGGTGGCGTCGCACCAGCTTGCCTGTAATCGCGTTCAGCGCATCCTCGATGTTGAAGAGATCCTGCTCGGCGGCCACCTGCGCCAGGAAGGCCACTTCCAAGAGCAAGTCCCCGAGTTCTTCCGCCAGGGTAGGCCAGTCGCGGCGATCTATGGCGTCGAGCACCTCGTAAGTTTCCTCAAGCAGGTGAGGCTTGAGGGTGTCGAACGTCTGGCGGCGGTCCCAAGGGCAACCGTCAGGGGCGCGGAGCCGGGCCATGATCTCCACCAGACGACGGAACAGCTTTCCGGCGCGCTGTGGGTCGGCAAGCGGCATGATAGGTGTTAGCCCGACTGAAACAGGGCGAATAACCAATGTAGCATGCGGCCGCCGGCGGCATGGCTCCCGCTAAAATAAGGAATGATATGGACGAGGAGAGGATCGAACAGGCTGCGACCGAGTCGCCGCAGGAGGCCGCCGGACAGCAGGAGAAGCCAGTCGAGGAGGAGCTGCCTCTGCCTCCCCCGACCTTCGAATTCCTCACCCTGTCTTTACGGATGCAGGCCGAGGCGCACCTGGGCTTGATCGGTTGGGGCGAGGGAGAACGACCCAAGCCTGATTTCCGCCGGGCGCGTCACACGATTGACTTGATGGCCATGCTGGAGGAAAAGACGCGCGGCAACCTTACTACGGAGGAAAAGCGGCTCCTCGAGAATACCCTCACCGAACTACGCTTCCGCTACGTCCAGATCCTGGAAGAAAGCCGCAAAAAATCCTGAATGGGCGCATTCGGGCAGAAGCTGAGCATCCTGGTGCTGGGATCTGGCACCAGCGTGGGCGTACCTACCATCGGCTGCAAGTGCCGGGTGTGCCAGTCGCCGGACCCGCGCGACCGCCGGTTGAGGCCGAGTGTGCTGGTGCGCTACCACGGGCGCCATATTGTGGTGGACACCACGCCTGATTTTCGCCAACAGGCGCTGCGCGCGGGGCTGGAACGCTTGGACGCGGTTCTGTTCACTCATGCTCACGCCGATCACATTCTCGGGCTCGACGACATTCGGCCACTCAATTTCCTAATGGGCGGAGCGATTCCCATTTACGGGTCGGAAGAGACATTGGGGACCATTCGCCAGGTTTTCCACTACGTGTTCTCGGACTCGCAAAGCGAGTCCTCGATGCCGCGCCTGTCCGTGCACACGCTGGACGGCCGGCCTTTCGAGCTTTTCGGGCTCGAGATCATCCCGGTTCCGCTCAAGCATGGCAGCGGCCGCGTTTACGGGTTCCGATTCGGGTACGCTGCCTATTTGACGGACCACAGCGAAATCCCCGAGGAATCGCTGGAGCTGCTGGAAGGGCTGGAGGTGCTGTTTCTCGACGCGTTGAGGCACCGGCCCCATCCCACCCATACCACCGTCGCCCGCGCGCTGGAATACGTCGAACGGCTCAGGCCCAAGCGAGCGTTTTTCACGCACATCTGTCACGACTTGCCGCACGAGGAGACGGAAAGGGCCCTGCCCGGCCACGTGAGACTGGCCTACGACGGGCTGGAGATCACGGTGGGAGGTTGCCGGCGATGAGCAGGGAATTCCGGATCTGCCGCAGCCTGGAGGAGGCGGCCGGCTTCGGCCCGTGCGCACTGACGATCGGCAACTTCGATGGCGTGCACGCGGGTCACCGGAGCATCCTGCGGCGCGTGGCTGAGATGGCGCGCGCCCATGGATGGAAGCCGTCGGCGTTGACCTTCGACCCCCACCCGGCGGTGATCGTAGCGCCGGAGCGGGCCCCGCGCCTGCTGACTACGCCGGAACAGCGGGCGTGGCTGATGTGGGAGGAGGGCATCGAACAGGTGCTCATTCTCCCGTTCACCCTCGAGCTTTCCCGGCTGACTCCGGAGAGGTTCGCGCGCGAGATCCTGAAGGAGCGCCTGGATGTGCGCGCCGTGGTGGTGGGCGAAAATTTCCGTTTCGGCCACCGACACGAAGGCGACGTGCAGCGGTTACAAGAGCTGGGCAACGAGCTCGGCTTTATGACCGAGACACTGCCTGCGGTGAGGGTGCGCGGGCGAGTGGTTTCCAGCAGCGAAATCCGGCGTCTCATCCAGGCCGGAGCGGTTTCGACCGCGTGCCGCTTGCTGGAGAGGCCACATTGGGTGGAGGGTCCCGTGCAGCCGGGCCGTGGCGAGGGCTCGCGGCGGATCGTTCCCACGCTGAACCTGGCGCCGAACGAACTGCTGCTGCCCGCCGAGGGGGTCTACATCACTCGCGCCATGGACCCGACAAGCAGGCGGAAATGGCCCGCGGTGACCAATGTGGGGAGGCGGCCCACGTTCGACCTGGAGGAGCTGGCGGTCGAGACTCACCTGCTGGACTCGGAGGTGTCCTCGCCACCGCCGGCGCTGCGCATCGAGTTCTTGCGCTGGCTGCGCCCGGAAAAGAAGTTCCCGGACGCGGGCGCGCTACGGGCGCAGATCATGCGCGACATCCAGCGCGCCCAGGTCTATTTCCGGAGGTTCCGTCACCTGGTCAAAGCGGCCGCGGGCTGATTCCGCAGGCGTGGTAATCTTGCTGCCGAGAGGGTTATGCCGGCCAACCTGAGCCCGGAATACCTTCAAGCCGAGGAAGAATACCGCCAGGCGCGCACTCCGGCGGAGAAGATCGCCGCGCTGGAGCGGATGCTGGCCACCATCCCCAAGCACAAGGGGACCGAGAAACTCCAGGCGGATATCAAGCGACGGCTCTCGCAGACGCGCAGGGAGGCCCAGCAAAAGAAGGGCGGGGCCCACAGCACGCCGTTCTACCAAGTGGAACGGGAAGGCGCAGGGCAGGTGGCGCTGGTCGGGCCGCCCAACGCCGGCAAGTCGCAGTTGGTGGCCACGCTGACCAACGCGCGCCCGGAGGTGGCTGACTACCCGTTCACGACCCGCATCCCCACGCCGGGCATGATGAATTTCGAAGATGTGCAAATCCAACTGGTGGACCTGCCGCCGGTATCGCCCGAGTTCACCGAGCCCTGGCTGCCCCAGGTGCTGCGCTACGCCAATCTCGGCGTGATGATGGTGGACGTCAACGACCCGGATGTGCTGGAGCACATCGAGTACATCGAGCAGCGGCTGGAGGCCTGGCGGGTCCGCCGTCCGAGCCTGTTGGTGGCCAACAAGGCAGACCTACCGGGAGCGCGAGAAAACTTTGCCGCCCTCGAGGACCTGTTCGGTGAGCGTTACCGGTGCTTGTTAGTTTCCGCCTTGACCGGCGAAGGGCTCGAGGGCTTCACCCGCGCCGTCTTCGACGGGCTGGAGCTGGTGCGCGTCTACACCAAGGCCCCCGGCAAGAAGCCGGACATGACGGCGCCTTTCGTGGCGCGGCGAGGTGACACGGTGGTGGACGTGGCGCGCATGGTCCACAAGGACTTCGCCGAGAAGCTGAAGTTCGCGCGGCTGTACCGGCTGGATGGCGACCGGGACGGCATCATGGTGGAGCGCAACTACGTGGTGCAGGACCGGGACATCCTCGAATTTCACATCTGAAGGGCGCCTGCGGGGCGTGGGCAGGCGTGTGCTAAAGTGTAAAATTCGTTAGCCCATGCAAACCACGCGCAGTCTGGAAGAACTTCAGGCCATCGCCAAACAAATCCGGCGTCATATCGTCGAAATGACCGGCGCCGCCAAATCCGGGCACCCGGGCGGCTCGCTTTCGGCGGTGGAAATCCTGGTGACCCTGTTTTTTGGCGGCGTGCTCCGCCACGATCCCAAGCGCCCGGACTGGCCGGAGAGAGACCGGTTTATCCTGTCCAAGGGACATGCTGCGCCAGTGCTCTACGCCGTGCTGGCCGAGTGCGGTTACAAGGCGGCGCCACGCGAGCTGCTGAAGACCCTGCGCAAGCTGGGATCGCCGTACCAAGGCCATCCCGACAAGCGTTTCCTGCCCGTGCTGGAAGCCTCCACTGGCTCGCTGGGGCAGGGGCTTTCGCTGGCCATGGGCATGGGATTCGCTGCGCGGCTCAACGGCAACCCGTCGCGGACTTACGTCCTGCTGGGCGATGGGGAGATCCAGGAAGGGCAGATCTGGGAGGCCGCCATGTTCGGCGCCTTTCACAAGATCGACAATGTGACCGCCATCGTGGACTACAACAAGATGCAACTGGATGGATTCATCAAGGACATCATGGAGCTGGAGCCGCTGGTGCCCAAGTGGCAGGCCTTCGGCTGGCATGTGCTGGAGGTGGACGGGCACTCCTTCCCTGCCCTGCAAGCGGCTTTCACGCTGGCGCGCGAGGTTCGGGGCAAGCCGACGGTGATCATCGCCCACACGGTCAAGGGCAAGGGAGTTTCTTTCATGGAGAACAACCCCAAGTTCCACGGCGTGGCGCCCACGCCCGAGGAAGTGGAACTTGCCTTGAAGGAGCTGGCCTGATGGCGTTGAAGACACGTTACGAACTGAAGCTGGGAATGGCCACGCGCGAAGCGTTCGGGCGCGCCCTGGTCGAGCTGGGCCGGGAAAACCCGGACATCATGGCGGTGGACGCCGATCTCTCCAAGTCCACGTTCACGCACCTGTTCGCCAAGGAATTTCCCGACCGGTTTGTCTCCTGCGGCATCGCCGAGGCCAACATGGTGGGTGTGGCGGCGGGGCTGGCCAGTCACGGCAAGATCCCGTTCGCAGCCAGCTTTTCCTGCTTTCTTCTGAACAAGGCCTTCGAGCAACTGCGGGTAACGGTGGCCTACCCGAACGTCAACGTCAAGATCGTGGGCACGCACAGCGGGATCTCCATCGGCGAGGACGGGCCATCGCAAATGAGCGTGGAAGAGGTCAGCCTGGCCTGCTCGTTGCCAGGGTTCGTGGTGCTGGCGCCTGCCGACGAGGTGGCGACGCGCGCCCTCGTCCGCGCCGCGGCGGCCCACGTGGGGCCGGTCTTCATCCGCACCGGCCGTCCCAGGGCGCCGATCGTGTACTCGCCGGATCAGCAGTTCGAAATCGGCAAGGCGATCGAGCTTCTGGAAGGCAACGACGTGACGCTGATCGCCAACGGGCTGATGGTGGCCGAGTCCATTCGGGCTGCGGAGATGCTCGACGCCGAGGGCATCTCGGCCCGGGTCATTGACCTGCACACCGTCAAGCCACTGGACCGCGAAACCATCCGGCGCGCGGCGGTGGAGACCGGCGCCATCGTGGTGGCCGAGGAGCACTTGGTGGATAGCGGGACCGGTGTGCGCGTGGCGCAGGCGGTGGCCGAAATACATCCCTGCGTCATGGAGTTTGTCGGGATCCAGAATACCTACGCGGAGTCGGGGCCGCCCGAAGCGCTGCTGGAAAAGTACGGTCTCACCGCTCCCCATATTGCGGCAGCGGCGCGCAAGGCCCTGGCCCGCAAACGGGGCCGCTGAGCAGCCGGAGCAGCTCTGGGGGAGCCGAGCAACCGGGCGCAGGAGGCGCCCTCCTAGTGGAAACGCCGACCGGCACTTCGGAGTGGGCGGCGTGCTTCAAGCACGCGCGGGACAAAGAACGCTTGCGCATTTGCCGACTGTTGCACGACGAGGTGGGGCAGGTGCTGAGTGCTGTGGGCTTGCAACTGGAGCTGCTGCGCATGGACTGCGCCCAAGCCCCCGAGCTGGCCCGGCGCATCGGGGAGGCTCAGCAACTGCTGGAGCGCGCCCTCGAGCAGGTGCGGGGACTGAGCTACGACTTGAACCCCGGTATCGTGGAGCGGCTTGGGCTGGGCCCCGCGCTGCGGCGGCTGCTAGAGCGCTACCGTAGGGACTTCCGAGGACAGTTGCAGTGGGATTACCAGGGCGACGAACAGGCCCGCAGCCCCCAGGCGAGCGCCATTTACCAGATCGCCGAGCAGGCGCTGGACAACGCGGTCCGCCATTCGGGCGCCAGCGAAATCGCGATCACCGTCGAAGTGGGCAGTGGACGGCTTCGGCTCGAGGTTCGCGACAACGGCAGGGGCTTGTCATACCCTCGCGCCCTGGAAAGCTCGCAGGGTGCCGGACTGCGGCTGATGCAGCACGAAGCCGAAAGGGCCGGCCTGGAGCTGAACTTGGCCAGTGAACCGGAAAGGGGTACAATTGTCACAGCGTTATGGCCGCCATCTGCCGGCGCTGCTCGCGGGCGGCGCGTGGCGATCAGGCGGCCCAGGAAACCTGGCGAGAAAAGGTAGTTCCATGGCGTACACGATCCTTCTGGTGGACGATCACAAGATCTTCCGCGATGGTTTGAAGTCGCTGCTCGAGCGCCGGGAAGAGTTCGAAGTGGTCGGGGAGGCGGACACGGGCGCCGACGCGGTCCAGTTCTGCAAGAAGAACCGGCCCGATCTGGTGCTCATGGACATCGGACTGCCCGGGCTGAACGGCATCGAGGCCACAGCCGAGATCAGCCGGCACTGCTCGGAGACTAAGGTGGTGATCCTGTCCATGTACAACGACGACGGGTCGGTGGTGGGCGCCATCCGGGCCGGGGCCCGCGCGTTCGTGCTCAAGAGCGCAACCTCGGAGGACCTGCTCGACGCCTTGCGAACGGTGGCCAAGGGCGGCTTCTATTTGTGCCCGGAGGTGGCCAGCCGGGTGCAGGCACGGATCCAGCGCGGCGATTTGGAGCCCCGCACGGGCTCTTCGGTGCTGGACATGCTTTCGCCGCGTGAATTGCAGGTGCTGCGGCTGGTGGCGGAGGGCAAGACGAGCAAGGAGATCGCAGCCATTCTCGATCTGGGCCTGCAAACGGTCCGCAGCTACCGCAAGACCATGATGAAGAAGGTGGGTGCTAACAACGTGGCGGGGCTGACGCAACTGGCTCTGGCCACCGGGCTGACGCGACTGCCCACGCCGGAGAGCCGTTCGGATTCGACTTCAGGCTGAGAGAATCGGCCGGGCCGCCGCACCAACATGATAGGCCCGCTTCCTGCGGGTCGGAAGCGCCCGGTGATGCAGACGGCGCGCCTGGCGAAGTTTCGCCGGGTCCTGGCGGCTGCGCTGGGAACCAGTTATTACCGGCCGTGGCTGGTCGTAGCCTCGCTGGACAGTCGCGAAAAGATCGAGGCGGTGGGATCGTGGGAAGAAATCCTGCCCCTGTTCCCCCCACTCGAAGCGAGCAGGTATCTCGGCTCACCGGAACAATTTCGCGGCCTTTTGTTCGGTTTGCGGCGGCCGCCCGCCCTGGTTCACCCTCTCCCCGGCGCACCGCGAATCGCCGCGTTGTTGCCTGGTTTTCGCCAATCCCGGCGGCTGCGCGTCTTTGCCGACGGGTTTGGGAGGAAGCTGGCTCGCTTCCGCCCGCAGGTGCTGGCCGGCTCGCCCGCCCGCCTGGAACAACTGGCCCAGGCGTTGAAGCGGGGAGCTCTGCGGATGCCGCCGCCCACCCACGCCTTGCTCGTGCTGGTGCGGCCTGACGAACCACTGTTGACCGAAGAGCAGCGTTGGCGCCTGTGGTCGCTATTCCGCGTCCCGGTGTTCCAGGAACTGGTGGGCTTCGATGGGCAGGTGATCGCTTGGGAATGCGAGGCCCACTGCGGGCTGCACCTGGTAGAAGAAGCCGCAATCATCGAGGCGGCACAGACTGGCGCAACACACCCCCTGCTGTTGACTTCGCTCACTGACACTGTGCATCCTCTGATCCGCCTGGCTACCGCCTGGAGCGCCTATCTCACGCAACGCCTTTGTGGCTGCGGGCAAAAGGGGCAGCGAATGCTTCCCGCAAGCGATGGCGTGCGGCAATCGTCCCCCGAGCAAGGGCGGGGCGAAACGGCGGCCCGTCTGGCCATGAAGGCTGTGGTATGCTGAGTATCGGAATGGCGTAGCCAGGCTGCGGATGTGGCGGAACTGGCAGACGCGCCAGCCTTAGGAGCTGGTGGCCGGAAGGCCGTGGAGGTTCAAGTCCTCTCATCCGCACCAGCCGGCTCTCGCGAGGGATCTTCTCCGCTGATTTCAGCGCGCATCGCGGTCTAACCATCTTTATTCGCGCCAGGCGGCTTGCGCCACGTCCTTCCCCACCGAGTCGCGTCTCGAACGACGTGCGCTATACTTGCGGTCTGATCCGGAGCGGCAAAAGCTCGGTAGGCGTGGGCCAGCCGGGCTACTGATCGCGCCCATGACCACCAGGTTGGAGTCCAGGGTGAAGCGTGCCACGCGCAAGCTGGTTAGCGGGGTGAAAGCAGCCCTGGCCAGTGGACGAGGCCCGGCCTGCGCTGCGGCTCTTGCAGTCCTGGCGGCATCCTTGTGGCTGGCCGCGACCTTGCAGGACATCGAGCGCTCGCAACTGGAACGTCACATCGAGCAGGCGGTGACGCGCATTTCCAGCGACGTGGCAGCGGCGCTGACCGACGGGCTAGCGGCGCTGGATCGTTTTGCCCGGCGTTGGGAACTGAGGGGCGGGTTCAGCGCAGAGGAGTGGCGAGCGGAGAGCGCGCTGTACCTGCGTGACATGGAGGGTCTGGTTACGCTGGCCTGGGTGGACGAAAGCCTGACGCCGGTTCGGGTTGCGCCCGAGCGGGAGTCAGTCCTGGACGTGCACAGGCGGGCGTTCAGAGAGCCGCTCCAGATCGCGGTCCAGCGGGCACGCGAAGCAGGCAGATCCTCGCTAGCCCCTCCGCTGCTGCTTCCCACGGGTAAGTGGGTCCTCGTGGCGGCCTCCCTGAGCTCGCCGCGGCAAGGACCGCCGGGTTCGGTCATTGCGGTGCTGGATCTCAAGCG
>JBMFPL010000002.1:0-26938 GCA_049969115.1 Bryobacteraceae bacterium
ACGGTAAAGCGCGTCGGCGGCCAGCGACGGCCAGCCCGAGGGCGGGCCCCAGTCGCGCGCCAGGCGGATCTGCACGTAGTCGTCAGCGATGAAGGGCAGCGCAAGAGAAGGAAGGTAGGCGAGTACGCAAAGTAGGGCCAGCCCCGCCAGTACCCAACGGCGCCCCAGCGCGTGCCAGCCGCTCGCTGTCGTCCTCACCCTTGACTCGATCCCCGCTCAGCCCGGCCGCATGCCCCGCCTGCCTCCCTCACCTGCGGAGCATGAAAACGGCAACTTCGGCCAGCAGGTTGGCCAACAGCCGCCCGCTGTAACGGCCGGAAAGAAAGATCTCTCGCTCTACCGCCCACCCCTCTTCCCGAGCCAGGGCCTGGAAGTCCTTGATGGTCAGGAAGTGGATATTGGGTGAATCGTACCAGCGGTAGGGGAAGCAGCGGGTCGCCGGCGCCCTGCCCCGCAGCAACAGCGACAATCTTACCGTCCAGTGCCCGTAGTTAGGAAAAGTCACGATGCCGTAGCGGCCCACGCGCAGCATCTCCCTCAGCACGTGGAGCGGACGTCGCGTCTCCTGGAGCGTCTGGCTCAGGATGACGTAGTCGAACGAGTCGTCGGGGTAGTCGGTCAGGCCCTGGTCTATGTCGCCGTGATAAACCGAGACGCCACGTGCGATGGCGCGCTGGACCTTGCGCGCGTCAATTTCGATGCCGCGCGCTTCCACGCCCTTATGCTCCACCAGCCACTGGAGCAGATCCCCCTCCCCGCAACCCAGATCGAGCACTCGCGTGTTGGGCTCGATCCACTCGCTGATGATGGCATAATCGCTGCGCCCCAGGATCTCCCGCACGAACCCGCGGCGCCGGCTGTCGCTGGACTCGCTCATGACCCGCTGACCATCCGGTAAGTGGAGGCGAGAAATCCGCGAATGATTTCGCTCTGCTCGGCGATGTCCACCAGGAAAGCGTCGTGACCGTAATTGGAGGGTATCTCGCAGTAAGCCACGTCGCGGTTCAGCGCACGCAGGGCATTGACTATTTCCAGCGACTGGTAGCTGGGATAGAGCCAGTCCGAGGTGAAACTGATCACCAGGAAGCGCGCCTTCACGTTGCGGAAGGCCTCGATCAGCGACCCCGTGCCGTTGGTCAGGTCGAAATAATCCATCGCCTTGGTGAGATACAGGTACGAGTTGGCATCGAAGCGGTCCACGAACTGACTGCCGCGGTATCTCAGGTAACTCTCGACTTCGAAATCAACCGAGAAATCGAAGCCGAACTCTTCTTTCTGGCGCAGGCGGCGGCCGAACTTCACCCGCATGGATTCGTCGCTCATGTAGGTGATGTGTCCCACCATGCGAGCGACGGCCAACCCTCGCGCCGGCGGATTCTTGTCGTAGTAATCTCCTCCGTTCCAATCCGGATCGGCCATGATGGCCTGCCTGCCCACCTCGTTGAAGGCGATCTGCTGTGCGCTGCTTCGAGCGGTGGTGGCGATGGGAATGGCGGAAACTACCATATCGGGATACGCCACCGCCCACTCCAAGGCCTGCATGCCGCCCATGGACCCGCCGCAGACCGAGAGCAGCCGCTCGATGCCCAGGTAATCAATGAGCTTCTTTTGCAGCCGCACCATGTCGCTGACGGTGATCACCGGGAAGGAGAGTGCGTAAGGACGGCCAGTGGCGGGATTGATCGAAGAGGGGCCGGTAGTGCCCCGGCAGCCGCCCAGCACGTTGGAGCAGATGACGAAGTACTTGTCGGTGTCGAAGGCCTTGCCCGGGCCGATCATGTTATCCCACCAGCCGGGCCTGCCGTCGGTGCGCGACAGCCCCGCAGCGTGAGCGTCGCCGGAAAAAGCGTGCAGGATGAGGATGGCGTTGGAGCGCGCCTCGTTGAGCGTGCCGTAGCTCTCGTAAGCCACGTCCACCGGGGACAACGTGGCCCCGCAATCCAGAGAGAGCGAGTCGAAGCGAACGTACTGGGTCTCTACGATCACGGCTCACACAGGTGTGTTTTTCATCTTAGCAGAGCTGCCGGCGCGCGCTGCCCGACCAGGCTCAGTTCAACCCGCAGGCGCCGGGCGTGGGACACGGGCCGCCGGCCGGGCACATGGGTGCAGCGTCGTTGCCCTTCGAAGATCCGCGATGCGCTGCGAACACGGAAAGCTCCAGGGCCAGGTCGGCGCCGCCGCAGGAAGGGCAAGACAGCCCCGATGGCTCGCTGGCGTTGCGGACCAGCTTCTCAAACCGTTCGCCGCACTGCCGGCACCGGTACTCGTAAATGGGCATAGAACGCGTCTACTCCGCCGCTAATAAAGCTATTTTATCAATCACCGCGCGCACTTCGGACGCGGGCGCCACAGCGTTGTTGGCCATGATGGCGAAAGCCAGCATCCCGCGCCGCGATTGGGCGTAGCCCGAAAGCGCATTGGAGAGGCTCAGCGTTCCCGTCTTGGCGTGAATGCGCCGCGCGCGCGCTGCGCCGCCGAAGCGCCCGCTCAGGGTCCCGTCTTCGCCTCCGACGGGCAGCAGCGAAATCCACGCCTCCCAGTGCGGGCTGCGGTACATCCAGGCAAGGAGCCGCACGACGGCGGCCGGCGTTACCAGGTTCAGCCGGGACAATCCCGAGCCGTCCAGGAATCGGTACTCGCCCCGGGGCACGCCGGCCTCCTCCAGAAAAGCGGCCATCTCGGCCAGCCCGGCCGCCCGCGAACCTTCCCCGCGCAGCACGCGGCCCACTTCGCGCAGCACGAGTTCGGCGTGCAGGTTCTGGCTTACCTTGTCAATCACGCGCAGTACTTCGATGAGCGGCGGCGACTCGCGGCGCGCCAGCTCGACCCCTTCGGGAACGACAGCCGCTGGCTCGTTGGCATAACGGTGGCGCACCACGGCCCGGCCGGCCACCGCGATCCCGCGCTGGCGCAACGCCACGGCCAGCGCGCGGGCCGCGTACAGGGCGGGGTCCACGATCGCCACCTGGACGATGCGCTGCTCGCGCGGCGCCATGATACCCCAGAGGCGCAAGTGCCACGACCCCGGCAGCCGCTCCACCAGCAAGCGCCCCCCGCCCGGTTGCACCCGCACGCGGCAGTCCACCAGGTAGTAATCCAGCGGCGGCGAAAGCCGCACCGCCACCGGATCGCCTTCCGCTCCCGCGCGCAGCGAAATCTGAATCAGATTGTCGTTCACGGTGAGCGCGCTCACTGGCGCGCCGTACTCCCACAAGGCGTCGTCGAGAGCCCAGCCGGCGGGGTAAGGCTCCCACACGTACGCCGTGTCATCGCCCACGATGTCGCCTTCGACGCGGCGCACGCCCGCCTGCCAGAGCTGTTCGGCCAGTTCCTGGATCCCCTGAAGCGGGTCGCCGGCCTTGGGCTCCTTGCTGTACGGGTACGCGCGGTTGGAGAGCGTGGGATCGCCCCCGCCCACCAGTCGCAAGTCGCCGCGCACGCGGCCCTCGTCGTCCGGCCGCTGCGCCGCCAGCACCCGTGTCTGGAAACGGTAGTCGGGACCGAGCCGCACCAGTGCCAGAGCGGTGGTGAACAGCTTGGTGTTGGAGGCTGGCAGAAAGTAATGCTGCGGGTTGACCTCGGCCAGGATTTCACCCCGCTCGAGATCGAGCACCTGGATACCCCAGAAGGCGCGGCGGGCAACCGGCGCATCCAGAAGCTTCGCGATCCGGTCAGAAAGGCTCTGCGGCCACGCCGCCCACGCGCAGGCAAAGGCGAGAACAAACACGCGCCGGCGCATCACGCCTCGCGATTATAGCCGAGCAGCCGCGCGGCGGCAAACCGCGATCAACCCAGCTTGGGCGGCACCTCGTTGAGCGGCCCCATCCACTGGAGCTCGCGTTCGATGTCGCGGTGCAACCGGTAGCTGCGGCGCACGCCGGCCACGTTCTCCCCGCGAATGTCAATCTTCGCCAGATCGTACTGGCCCAGGCCTACCTGCCAGCAGTACTGCAAATAGCCCATCCAGTTGGGCTCGATGCCCATGACCTCCACGCCGACGCGGTCGGCCGCGATAAAGTCGGTGGAGGCGATGGCGATGCGGTGCGGGACTGGCGTGCCTGAGGAGGGGCCGTTGCCCTCCATGCCCTCGAAACCGTCCAGCACCGCCAGACCCCAATACGGGGCCATCTTCTGCGCAGTCAGCATCATGTTGTAATGCGTCTGGCGCACGCCACCGTGATACTTGCGCTTGTCGTTCCAGCGCGGCGTCTCCTTGGGCCGGTTGTGCAGCGGGGCGCCCAGCGTCATGTTCTTGACCGAAAGCGTGGCGATGACCGTGTTGTGCGTCTTCAGGATCCCGGCCGAGATGATGAAGGCGTCGGGATCGAGCAGGCGCGCGGCCAGGCGCACCGGCTGCACGTGCAGGTCCGGGCTGAGCAGCGGAATCACCACGTACCTGGCCTCGTCGTTGAGATCTACCAGACTCACCTTCAACGAGCGGAACTCCCGCGCCACCTCGGGGTACTTGAAGTTGTGGAAGCCCTCCATGGTGTCGCCGGCGGAGGACTCGGCGATGACCACCGGACCTTTGATCCGCTGGGCAAGGTAGTCGAGGATGCCTCGCAGGGTATCGGCGTGCGTGGAAGCAAGCTGGTTGACCGTGGAAACGTTATTGGGCTTGATGACCACGTACTTCTTGCGCTTCAGCAACGGGCGGATCTGATCGTCAACGGCGACCAGCGCGTCGTGAATGAGTTTGCGCCGTTCCTCGCCTCTCACCAGCGACACCACCGCCCGGCGCTCGCAAGGGAAAACGGGCTGGGGGTCATAGCGCGCGGGCGCCTGCTGGGCGCGCGCAAGACCGCCGCCCAGCGCGGGCAGGGCTGCCGTCCATCCCAGAAAACCGCGGCGCGAAATGCCATCCGCCATTGCGAGGCTCTCCTTGGCCGCGGGCTCGAACACCGGCCCGCAGCTATAATTGAAAGTTCGAATCCGATTATAGCGGACCAGCGCGCCGCACCGCGTTGCGCCGCCAAGGGGGTGTTATGGATCGCGGTACCCGTCGCAATTTCCTCATCGCCGGGCTGGCTGCGCCTGTCGCCGGCCTGGCTTCACGAACCAGCCCCGTTCTGGACGCGGTTCAGGGAACCGGCGCCCACAAAGTCGAGTTGCGTTACCGCACTCTGGGTCGCACCGGTTTCAAGGTGACTACGGTGGGTTTCGGGTGCATGATCACTTCCGATCCCAGCGTGATCGAGCGCGCCGCCGAAGCGGGCATCAACTACTTCGACACCGCCCGCGGCTACCAGGGCGGCAACAACGAACGCATGGTCGGCGCGGCCCTGAAGAGCCGCCGCAAGCAGGTCTACATCTCCACCAAGACTCACGGCTCGACCAGGGAAGCCGCGCTTTCCGATCTCGACACCAGCCTGCGCGAGCTGGGCACGGACTACGTGGACGTCTGGTACCTGCACGGCGTGGCTGATGCGAGCCGCCTCAGCGACGAGATCCTGGATGCGCTGGAGACGGCCAAAAAGCAGGGCAAAGCGCGCTTCGTGGGCCTCAGCACCCACTCCAACCAGGCCGCGGTCATCGAGGCGGCCATCAAGACGGGCAAGATTGACGTCGTGCTGGTAGCCTACAACTTTACCATGTATAAGACGCTGGAGCCTGCGCTGGAAGCGGCGGCCAAAGCTGGCCTGGGCGTGGTGGCGATGAAGACCATGGCGGGCGGCTTCCGCAAGGCGCGTCCCGGCAGCGACCTGCACGCGAAACTGAGCCGCCAAGGCGCCATGCTTTCCGCGTTGAAGTGGGTCCTGCGCAACCCCAACGTCCACAGCACGGTCCCCAGCATGACCGATATGGACCAGCTCGAGGAAAACCTGCGCGCCATGGCCGAGCCGTTCACCCAAGCCGACGAGCGAATCCTGGCTGAGCGGCTGCACGACATCGGGCCGCTTTTTTGCCGGGGTTGCAACCGCTGTGCCGGCCAGTGCCCGCATGGGCTCCCGGTGCCCGAGATGCTGCGCTGTCTGATGTACGCCGAGGGCTACGGCGAGTTCGCCCTGGCCCGCGAGCAGTTCCTCAGCCTTCCCGCGACCGCGCGCCAGGTCCGCTGCGCCGATTGCCGGGAGTGCGCCGTCCGCTGCCCGAACGGCGTGCGCGTGGCCGAGCGCCTTGCGCGCGCGCAGGAGTGGCTGGCGTGAGGGGCGCTCGCCTGACCGTCCTGGCGGCGGCCTGCCTTGCGTTGGTAGCCGGGGCGCGAGCACAGAAACCTGACTGCAACCTGGTCCCCGGTTGGACCCAGCAGGGCCCGCTGCGAAGCTACAACGCCGAAACCCTCTACGAGTACATGGACGGCAACGCAGAGAGCTACCTGCTATACCGCGTCGTACGCATGCAGGGCGTCACCTGCACATCGGGCGAAAACACCATCGTGTTCGACGTCTCCGAAATGGCCGATCCCGAGTGGGCTTACGGCATGTTCACCGCCAACCGCGATCCGCGGCAGCCCAGCGAGCCGATCGGTATGGGCGGGCAGGTGCTGCCCCGCAAGGCCACGTTCGCCAAGGACCGCTATTACGTCGAATTCTCCGCCGAGCCGGACAAGGACCACAGCGCCACCCTACGCGCCTTCGCACGGGCCATGGCGGAGCGGATTCCCGGGCGCAGCGAGCCACCCGAAATCTTGCGGTGGTTTCCGGCGGAAGGTTTGGCGGCCGATTCCATCCGTCTGGTCCCTGAAAGCGTCCTCGGCCTGCGCCTGCTCAAATACGGCTACGTCGCCGAGTACGGTTTCGGCAAAGCCTTCCTGGTGGCCGAAAGTAGTGCGGAAGCGGCCGCGGGCGTCATGCAAAAGCTGCGCGAGCGCCTGGGCGAAACCACTGCGATCCAGGTCGCGGACGAGGCCTTCCAGGCGACAGACCGCTATCTTGGCCGGCTCTGTTTCTTCCGCAAAGGCCGCTACCTGGGCGGTTGGGCCAACCTGAAAGAGGGCGAGGACGCGGGGGCGCGCGCCCGCGCGCTCGCTGCGCGTCTGCCTTGAGCTTCAGGCGGGAACCGTGGGCCGGAAGGCGACCCTGCGCACGGTCTGGTTGCGCGTGGCTTCCAGCAATTCTCGCACCGGACGCCCGCTGACGGGATGATGCAGGTCCGGCGCCAGCTCGGCCAGCGGCTCCAGCACGAAACGCCGGGCGCTCATCCGCGGATGCGGTATGACGAGATCGGGCGACTCGATCACCGCGTCGCCGTAAAGCAGGATGTCAATGTCAATAGTGCGCGGCCCCTTCGGCGCCAGGCGCTTGCGCCCCAGCTCGGCTTCGATGCGCTGGATGCGCATGAGCAGCATCCGCGGGAACAGTTCTGTCTCCGCCTCCACCACCAGGTTCAGGAACCACGGCTGGTGGCGCCGCTCCAGCGGCTCGGTCTCGTAAACCGAGGAGACGCGTAGCAAGCGCAGCCCAGCGCCGGCCAGGCGTTCCAGCGCGCGGGAAAGCAAGGCCTGGCAATCGCCCAGGTTCGATCCGAGGGACAGGTAGACGCGCTTCACGGCCTCAGAACAGCGTGCGCTGCGCGTTGTTGCGCCAGCGCGGCGTGATGCCGAAGTAGCGGAAGGCGTGATCGGTAGCTACGCGGCCGCGGGGCGTGCGGTCCAGGAAGCCAAGCTGGATCAGGTAGGGCTCGTAAACTTCCTCGATGGTGTCCGGCTCTTCGTCTATGGATGCGGCGATGGTGTTCAGGCCGACCGGGCCGCCCGCGTACTTTTCCAGGATAGTCAGCATGATTTTCTGATCGGTCTCGTCCAGCCCGAAGCGATCCACCTCCAGCAGGTCCAGCGCGGTGCGCGCCACTTCCTCGTTGATGACGCCTTCGGCGCGCACCTGGGCGTAATCGCGCACGCGGCGCAGCAGGCGGTTGGCGATGCGGGGCGTGCCGCGGCTGCGGCGGGCGATTTCCTCGGCGCCCGCCTCGTCAATGCTGACTTCCAACAGGCGAGCCGAACGCAGCACGATTTGCTTGAGCTCGTCCACGGTGTAATGGTTCAGGCGCAGCACGAGCCCGAAACGCCCGCGCAGCGGGCCGCTGATCAAGCCCTGGCGCGTGGTGGCCCCCACGGCAGTGAAACGCGGGATGGGCAGCGAATGCGTGCGCGCGCCAGGACCGGCGCCGATCACGATGTCCACGCGGAAGTCTTCCAGCGCCGCATAGAGCATTTCCTCCACGTCGGGCAGCAGCCGGTGGATCTCGTCAATGAAGAACACCTGCCGCGGCCGGATGTGGCTCAGGATGCCAGTGAGATCCAGCTTCTTTTGCAGGATCGGCCCGGCGGTCTGCTCGAACGGCACCCCCAGTTCGGCGGCGATAATGCCGGCCAGTGTGGTCTTGCCCAGGCCCGGAGGCCCGCACAAAAGGACATGATCCATGGCCTCGCCGCGCTGCCTGGCCGCCTCAATGGCGATCCCCAGCACCTCTTTGAGCCGGCTCTGCCCCACGAACTCCGCCAGGCGGCGCGGCCGCAGGCTGGCTTCGAACTGGCGCTCCTCCTCGCGCGCGACAGCCGAAATCACACCCCGATCGCGCATTCTGTTTCAAGGTTATCGCAAACCTGGCGCCGTTTCACCGCACCAGCTCAAGAGCGCGCCGGAACAGTGGTTCGAATTCTTCCGGGGCGCCCAAAGCCCGGGCCTTGCGGACCGCGGTTTCGGCTGCCGCCGCCGCGCACCCCAGATTGATCAGCGCCGAGAGCACGTCCTGCTCGACGGGACCCAGCACGGACTCGCTTGCCCCGACCTTGCGCGGCACGCCCGCCGGCAGCGGCAGTTTCTCCCGCAACTCCAGCACGATCCTCTCCGCGGTCTTTTTGCCCACTCCGGGGATGCGCACCAGCCGTTCCACCGCGCCCGCCCGGATGGCGGCGTAAAGCTCCGCGATGGGCAGCCCCGAAAGAACCGTGATAGCCAGGCGGGGCCCGATGCCGCTCACCGTGATCAGGCGCTCGAACAGCAGCTTTTCTTCCTCCGAGGCAAAGCCGTAAAGCGACAGCGAATCCTCGCGCAGGTGCGTGTGAATCCTCAGCCGCACCTCGGCACCGGGTTCGGGCAGCGCGGAATAAGTCGAAACCGGGATGGCTACCTCGTAGCCCACGCCGCCCGCTTCCACGATCGCCTGGTTGGGGTGTTTCTCCAGAAGGATGCCGCGCAGGTGAGCAATCATGGCGCTTGCCGGGGTTACATTATTCTACATGGCCCGCCGGCGCTTCTTCGTGGACCGTGTGCGCGAGCAGCATGCCGTGTTGAGCGGCGAGCCGGCCGATCACCTGCGCCGCGTGCTGCGTGCCCGCCCGGGCGATCTCTACGAGCTTTCCGACAACCAGAGCGTCTATCTGGCCGAGATCCAGGGCTTTGGGCGCGGCGAAGTGCTCTTCCGCATCCTCGAGCGGCTGCCCGCCGAGCAGCCGCCCTTGCGCCTGGTGCTCCAGGCCGCACTGGTCAAGTTCGACCGCTTCGAGTGGATCATCGAGAAGGCGACCGAACTGGGAGTCGAGCAGATCCAGCCGGTAGTGGCCGCTCGCAGTGAAAAAGGGCTGGAGCTGGGAGCCGTCAAACGGCTGGAGCGCTGGCGCCGCATCGCGCGCGAAGCCAGCCAGCAGGCCCGTCGCGCCCGGCTACCCGAAATCACGCTACCGGTCAGCTTTGAAGCCGCCCTGGCGGAAAGCTTCACCTGGCGCTTCTTCCTTGACGAAGAACGCTCCGGCGCCCCGCTGTTGCGCGCGCTCCCGCCTGCTGCCGAGCGCAGGAGCGAGGACCGGGTTGCCATCCTGGTGGGCCCCGAAGGCGGGTGGACCGAATCGGAACGCGCCGCCGCAAGCGCCGCCGGATGGCACGCCGTCACGCTGGGCTCTTACATCCTGCGCGCCGAGACCGCAGCTACGGCCGCCGTGGCCCTGTTGGTTAACGCGTGGCTGGCCGAAGCTTGAAGCCGCGCGACGGGCCGTGCTGGCTTCTTTCAGCCGTCTCGCCGCTCTGCCGACTCGAGGTAGCGGGCCAGTTCATCCCGCGCGAACACGGGAAGCGCCTGCGCACGCCCGTCCTCGACGAGAGTCCGCCCCTCGCTGGGCGGGAGGGCCTCGCCGATCACTGCCGCGGAGATACCTGCCTGTTGGAGACGCCGGAGAGCATCGGGGACAGCGGCGGGGTCTATCGCCACCAGCAGGGCGCCGGAAGCGAGCAGGCCCAGAGGATCTAAACCGAGCACCTCGCAGATTAGCTGGCACTCGGGGAGCACGGCGATGGCTTCCTTGCGAATGCGCAGACCGATCCCAGCGGCCTCGGCCAGCTCGTGCAGCGCGGTGGCCAGCCCGCCCTCGGTGGGGTCGTGCATGGCGTGCACCCCGCCGGCCTCCATCACGAGCCCGGCAGCCCTGGCCACTGAGATCCCGGGGCTGTCCAGCCAGCCGGCGACCGTACGGATCGCTTGTTCGGGAACGCCGAGCCTTCTGAGTTCGCCGCCGTGCTCGGTGGCCAGGATCGCCGATCCCTCGAGCGCGATGCCCCCGGCTAAAAGGATGACGTCGCCGGGACGCGCACCCGAGGTCCGCACCAGCCTTTCACGCCGCACTGTGCCGAGCAGGCAGCCGACCAGGATGGGCCGGTCGAGCCCTACCGTCATTTCGGTGTGGCCGCCCACTAGCGAGACCCCCATCCGCCGGCAAGCTTCTCCCAGCTCCTCGAAAAGCGCTTCAGCCGTGGCGGCAGGGATGCCCTCGGGCAGAAGAGCCGTCACCAAAAGCCAGCGGGGCCGCGCCCCGGTCACCGCCAGATCGTTCGAGTTGACCGCCAGCAAGTAGTGCGCCGGGCGCTGGGCAGCGAAGGTGATGGGGTCGGTCTTGGCTACTAGCAGCTCGGGACCCCCGAGGTCGAGCACCGCGGCATCCTCTCCGATGGCAGGACCCACGATGACGGACGGGTCGTCCGCCACGATCCTGTCCAGCAGCGAGCGGAGCAAGGGTGCCGGGATCTTGCCGGCGGGAAGCGGCTCGTTGCCTTTCATGGCGTGGTGCACTATTGTGTCACGAGCCGGGACGACTAGGAAACCCAAAAGGACCGCGCATACGCCCCTGAGGTGGGTGAGGTCACCCACCTGCCCGCCGCCCGGCTGGGTGAGACCCAGGGGCGGACAGCCTCCGGCGAGTCTGGAAACCCGCTCATTTCGCTGGAAATCGGGCGGCAGCCCAGGCGTGCAGAATGGTCCGCGGATTGCACGTGCGCAGGTGCGGCAGAGCCGCCCTCATGCGGTCGGCCAGCCGTTTGCGGACCGGCCGATGCCAAAGGTTCAACTGGCCATCTCGGATAGCGCGTATGCCCGAGCTCTCCGCGAGCGCCTGGAGTCCAGTGGGATCGCCGAGGTCTGCCCGGTGGAGGCGCCCGACCTCCGTCAGGATGCTGTTATCGTAGTGGATTCGGCAGGTTTGGAACGCCTGCCTGCGCCGCTGGATCGCCCGGAGCGCTTCGTGTTGATTACGCGAAACGACCCGGCGGAACTGTCGCGCGCTTGGAACGCGGGGATCCGGTCGGTGGTATTCTGTAACGATCCCTTGAGCACCGCGGTGTTGGCCATCATGGCGGTGGCCCTGCGCTGCACCAAAGCCGGCGGGTGCGCGGTGGGAGGTCACCGGGCCTGGCGGCAGAAGGCGGAACAGAACGGCGGCAAAGCAAAGGATTCGGAAAGCGGGGGCTAGCATGAAACTGCGGCTCGACGAACTGGAGGCGCTCGTTCGCAGCCGGATATGCCGGGAATGCGAAGTGCGGACGCCCGAGGGCGCCTGCGCCCTCCCGGAACAGGAAAGCTGCAAGTTGTTCGAGCTGTTCCCCTTGGTGGCGCAAGCGATCCTGGCGACCGACAGCGATGACATACAGGACTACATTCGCGCCATCCGGGAGAACGTCTGCTCGGTGTGCCTGGAACAACGGTTGGACGGCAGTTGCGCGCTCCGCGGGCAGACGCGTTGCGCCCTGGACTCCCACCTCGCCGAGATGGTGGAGCTGATCGAGGAGGCCACGGGCAAGTGTTTCCGGCGCCAGAATTCGACTGTTTGAAGGCGGTCGCGCGAGCGCCGCGGCTGCACGGTTGAGACGAGGATGAGGCCATGAACTTGATGCTGTTCTCCGCGATATTGGTTGTTTTGCTGGTTGTCATCGTGGTGCTCATGATTTACCGGGCACAGCTCTCACGCAGGGAGCAGGAAACCCTGCATGTGCTGGGCACGGATGACGCAGAGATCACGCTCAAGAAGACCATCGCCGAAAAGCTGCTCGCCGTCGAGCGCTGGCTCAAGGTCGTCACCATTGTCACGGTGATTTACGCGATCGGCCTGGTAGGCCTGTTCCTCTGGGACGCCTGGGAGAGGAGCAGCCGAGGGGCCTTCTGAGGCAGGGTTGCCCCCGGGCGAGCCGGGCGATCCATTCTATGGGGGCTGCAAGGAGATGCTGTTGGTCTTGTTGCTCGCGGTCTCGACGCTTGTCTGGGCCCAAGAGGCCGCCGACTGCTCTTCCTGCCACGAGCAGGCTAAAACGCTGGCAACTTCGGCACATGCGCCGGTCAATTGCCTCAAGTGTCATCCTGGGCGGCAGACCTACCCGCACCCTCAGGGCCTGAAGCCGGTTTCGTGCGAGACTTGTCACGCCGCGGTGGTAGGTGCGCAGCGCCGGAGTGTCCACGCGGAAGCCGCGCGGCGCGGGAACGCGGCAGCGCCCACCTGCGAGGTTTGCCACGGCGGCGTACACGAGGTCAAGCCCGCGCGCTCGGTGGAGTTCCACCGGCAAGTGCCTGAACTGTGCGGGACCTGCCACGGCGAGATCCTCGCCCAGTTCCACAGGTCGGTGCATGGCGTGGCGGCGGCCAGGGGACGACCGGAAGCGCCGGTGTGCACCACATGTCACGGGGAGCATGCCATTCTCAGTCCCAAAGACCGGGAGTCCACAGTCTTCGCAACGCGGATCCCCGAGACCTGCGGCCAGTGCCACGGTGACGTGCGGCTGAGCGCCAAGTACGGGTTGCCCGCCGACCGTCTGGTCAGCTACGAGGCTTCCTACCACGGGCTGGCGGCGCGAGCGGGATCGCAAACCGTGGCCAACTGCGCCAGTTGCCATGGGGCGCATGACGTCCTGCCCTCCTCGGATCCTAATTCGCGCGTCAACCCGCGGAATCTGGCCAAGACCTGCGGCAACTGCCATCCCGGCGCCGGCACGCGCTTCGCGCTGGGACCGGTCCACCTCGTGCCAGGCGTGGGCGAACCCACCGGTGTCCGCCTTGCCCGCGCGGCCTACCAGATTCTGATCCCGCTGACCATCGGCTTCATGCTGCTCCACAACCTGGGCGACTGGCTACGCAAGCTTCGCCGCAGGATGCGCGGCATGGCGCCATGGCACGCGGCCGGGTCGCTGCGCATGCTGCCCATCGAGCGCATCCAGCACGCCTTGCTGGCCAGCTCGTTCATCGTGCTGGTGTGGACCGGCTTCGCGCTCAAGTACCCCGAGCAGTGGTGGGCGCAAATCCTGGTGCGGTGGGAATCCCGTTTCCCCGTGCGCGGCACCGTGCACCGCATCGCCGCCGTGGTGCTGATCGCCACCGCCGTGCTCCATGTGATCACGCTCGTCGCCAGCCCGCGATTGCGGCGCCGCTGGAAGACCCTCTGGCCCGAGCGGCGTGACGTCAGCGAAGCGCTTGCCCAAATGGCTTACAATCTTGGCCTGTCCAACCGCCGCCCGCTGCTTTCCGAGCACACCTACATCGAGAAGATCGAGTACTGGTCCGTAGTGTGGGGCACGGCGGTCATGGCGATCACGGGAATTGCGCTGTGGGCGAACAACTGGGTGCTGGCGCGGTTGCCCAAGAGCGTGCTCGACTTCGCTTCCACGGTGCATTATTACGAGGCGGTGCTGGCGGCGCTGGCCATCCTGGTCTGGCACTTCTACACCGTGATCTTCGATCCCGAGGTCTACCCGATGGACATGGCCTGGCTGACCGGCTGGAGCCACCGCCCGCGCGCCCTGGCGCATGAAACGCCGGCGCACGAGGCATCCGGGGGGACCGGCCAGGCCGTGCTTCAATCCCCTGCCGCGCAGGAGGAAAACCGCGGTGATTAGGGTCCCAGAAGGCGGCTGGCGCGCCTGGCTTTCCCCGCTCGTCTACCTCTCCAGCAACCGCATCAGCCTGCTGGGAGTGGTGACGGTCACCACTGCCGCCGTCCTTTGGGTCTTCCAGTTGCCGCTGTTTCTGCGCGGCGAGGTAGACAACCCCTATACAGGGATCCTCACCTTTCTGGTTCTTCCGGGCGTCTTTTTCGGGGGACTGGTTCTGATTCCCTTGGGGATCTGGCGGGAAGCGCGCAAACGGCGCCGCAGCGGTCAGCTCGCACCGGTCTTGCCGCCGCTAGATTGGCGCAGTCCCGAGCTGCGCCGTTTGCTCGCTTTCGTTGGCGTGACCACAATGGTCAACCTCGTCATCGGCTCGCAACTGACTTACCGCGCGTTCCATTACATGGACACCGTCACCTTCTGCGGCAAGACCTGCCACAAGGTGATGGCGCCCGAGTTCGCCGCTTACCAGGGATCGCCGCACTCCCGCGTGGCTTGCGTGGCTTGCCACATCGGCCCGGGCGCCAGTTGGTTCGTGCGCAGCAAACTATCGGGCGTGGGCCAGGTCTTCGCCACCCTGCTCAACACGTACCCCCGCCCCATCCCCACACCGGTGGCCAACTTGCGCCCGGCCCGCGAGACCTGCGAACAGTGCCACTGGCCGCAAAAGTTCGGCGCGGACCGTCTGCGGATCATCGCCCGCTTCGCAGAGGATGAGGCTAACACGCGCACTTTCACCGTGCTGCTCATGCACATCGGCGGCGGCCACGATAGACGCGGCATCCACGGGTCACACTTGGACCCCGGCGTGACCATCGAGTACGCTCACGCTGACCGCGCCCGGCAGAACATCCCCTGGGTCCGCTACACGAATTCCGTCACGGGCCGCACTGCCGTGTACCTGGCGGCCGACGCCACCCCCGAAAGCGTGCGTAACTTGCCGCGGCGGACGATGGATTGCATGGACTGCCATAACCGGCCTACACACGCTTTCGAATCGCCCGAAGCGGCGGTAGACCGCGCGATGGCCGCGGGCTCGATCGCCCCTTCGCTGCCTTCTATCAAGAAACTCGGGGTCGAGCTGCTGCGCAAGCAGTATCCCAGCCAGGAGGTCGCTGCCATCTCGATCCCGGCCGCCCTCGAGCAGCACTACCGCAGCCGCGACGCCGCGCTGTACGCGCGGCAGCGCGATGAAATCCTGCGCGCGGCCCGGGCCCTGGTGGACATCCACAACCGCAACGTGTTCCCTCTCATGAAAGTCACCTGGGGCACGTATCCCAACAACATCGGCCACATGGAGTTCCCCGGCTGCTTCCGCTGTCACGACGACCGCACGGCAGCCGATGGCCGCAAACTGACGCAAGACTGCAACACCTGCCACCGCGTGCTCGCCATGGACGAACCGGCGCCCGCTATTCTTTCCCAACTCGGCCTGTCGCAGGCCAACGGCCATTGATCCGGGGTAGAATCCGGTAGAGGTTGGGATGCTCGCACTGCAAAAGATTCTGCTGCCGGTGGATTTCTCCGAGCGAAGCCTGGGCGCCATGCGCTGGGCCGGCATCCTCGCTTCGCGCTACGGTTCGGAAATCGTCCTGCTGCACGTGCTGGAGCCCATCCGCTACGAATTCAGCGCCCTGGAGTTCGGCGGCGCCGTGCTCACCGATTTGGTCGCCAACCGCAGGGCTCAGGCGCGCGAGCGGCTGGAGACGTTCCTGGAAGGTGAGTTTGGCGACCTGCGGGTGCGCCGGCTGCTGCTGGAAGGCGATGCCGCGCAAACCATCGTGGAAGTTGCGCGGAAAGAACAAGCGGGGCTGATCGCCATCCCTACTCACGGTTACGGAACTTTTCGTCGCTTCATCCTCGGCTCGGTCACCGCCAAGGTCCTGCACGACGCGCAGTGCCCGGTGTGGACCGGGGTCCATATGGAGGAGACGCCGGTGGCGGAGGCCATCCAGTTGCGCACCGTCCTGTGCGCAGTGGACCTCGGGCCACAAAGCATCGAGCCGCTTCGCTGGGCCTCCGCGCTGGCGACTGACTTCGGCGCGAAGCTCATCCTCGCCCACGCCTGCCCGCGGGTTGACATACGCCCTCGCGAGTGCGGAGGCCGCGACTTGAATGCAGAGATGGCGGCTGCTGCCCGCCAGAGGCTGGAGGTGCTGTTGCGCGAGGCCAGCGCCGATGCCGAGCTCGACGTGGAGTTCGGCGACGCGCCCAAGGCGATCTGCGGGCTGGCAAGGCAGCGCCAAGCCGATCTGCTCGTGATCGGGCGCGGCTCGGCGGCAGGTGTTTACGGCCGCCTGCGCGCCAACGCCTACGCGATCATCCGCGAGTCCCCCTGCCCGGTGGTCAGCGTCTGAGCGCCAGCAAGCGAGCCCGCCCGCCGCAATCCCGGCGCGGGAGAGGATTCCCAGGTTGACAGGCGAGGGCGCGCCTGATTAGAGTAAGCTATTGCATGCAGTTGAATCCGCGAACCTGACGCCATGAAGTCCTCCCGCACTCGCGACGGCTCGCTCCAGCAGAGGGCTTATTCCTTCATCCAACAGCAGATCCTCGCCGGCCGCCTACCCGCGGGCGCGGCCCTCTCAGAAGTCTCGCTGGCCCGCCAGATCGGTGTCAGCCGCACGCCAGTGCGCGAGGCGATCGGCCAGTTGGTAGCCGAGGGATTCCTGGAACGAATTCCCGGTCGCGGCGCCGTGGTCGTACAGCCCACCCGCGAGGACCTGGTCGAGCTCTACGAGCTGCGCGAGGCTCTGGAGGTCTACGCGGTGGGCAAAGTCGCCCGGCAGCGCCCCGATCCCGCCGAGCTGGCCGCCGTGCGCGAGGCCTGTGACCGCATCCGCGCCATGGCCGACGAGCTCCGGCGCTCCGGGCGCGGGCGCCTCAGCGATGCGGAAATGCAGCATTTCCTGGCGACCGACCTCAAGTTCCACATGCTGCTGATGAGACTGGCCGGCAATCGCCGCATCATGAAAGTGGTGGCCGATACGCGCCTGCTCACGCGCATCTTCTCCTACCGGCGCGAAGGGCATGATGCCCTCCAACTGGAAAGCATCCACCGCTACCACTCCGAGATCCTGGATGCTGTGCAGGCCGGGGACGCCGAGCGCGCCATGGAGCGGCTGCGCGAGCACATCCGCGTCAGCAAGCAGGAGCGGTTGGAGGCTTACGACCGCTGGGAACGCGAGCACGAGCTGAGGCGGGTCGTACCCCTTCCGCCCGAAACCTGGACAGCGCCCGAGGCGACCGGAGCTCCCGCCAGCCCGAGACGCACCCCTGATCGCAGCCGCCCACGTCGCTGACCGCGAATGCCGAAACCGGCCCTCGTCTGCTGCGCAGCACGGGGACTCGCAGGCGGGTTGATATAGTGGGATCAGATGCGGGGCAGGCGCAGGCTGCCGCTGGTGGCGATGGCCGTCATCATAGCGGCAGTGGCCATCATCTATCAGCAGCGGCGCAGAGCGCAACTGGCGCAGGCGCCACTCCCGCCTACCAGCCTGCCCGAAAAAGTAGGCGCTGCCGCCCGGGACTGGTACTGGTCGCGCAACATCGGGAGCCGGCCGGGCGTCGAAATCCGGGCCCGCAATTTCCGGCACCGGGAAGATCCCGAGCGGATCGAGCTGGAACAAGTCGAACTGCGTCTGTTCCACCCCGATGGCGGCCGCTGCGACCAGGTGCGCTGTGCACGGGCTGTCTTCGATCCCGCGGAAGCTACCCTCCGTTCCGAGGACGAGGTCGAGTTCACCATGGGTCTGCGGCCCGAGGGACAGCAGGGCCGCCTGGTGAGCATCCGCGCCTCTGGCGTGACCTTCGACAACCGGTCCGGCCGCGTGACCACGGACCGTGAAGTCCGCTTCCAGCTCGAAGATGGCGAGGGGAAAGCGGTCGGAGCGACCTACGACCCCGGCATCCGGGAACTGCATCTGCATGCGCAAGTCGAATTGCTCTGGCGCGGGCGCCACCCGGGCGGTCGTCCCATGCGGCTGGAGGCCGGCGAACTGATCTACAAAGAGAAGGACTCCCTGATCCTGCTGTTCCCATGGGCGAAGCTCTATCGGGACAACGCCTGGCTGGAAGCTGCCCATACCATCGTCCACCTGCGCGATGGCTCAATCCGCGAGATCGAAGCACAGGCGGCGCGGGGCCAGGAGCGCCGGCCCGGAACGCTGGTCCATTTCTCGGCAGATCACGTCTGGCTGACGCTCACGTCGACCGGCGAGCTGGAGAAAGTGACTGCGGAAGGCAACGCCCGCGCCGCATCTCGGGGAGAAAGCGCACACACCACGGCCGCGGCCGCACGCCTGGACTTGGAATTCTCCGCCACGCACGAGTCTTCCTCGCTGCGCGGCGTCCTCGCCACAGGCCGCGCCAGCCTGCTCTCGGAGCCCGTGCCGCGGCCCGGCGTGAAGCCGGCGGAAACGAGGCGGTTGACGAGCCAAGTGATCCGCATCGAGATGCGGCCTGGCGGCAAGGAAGTCGAGCAGGTCCGCACAGAAACGCCGGGCTCGCTGGAGTTCATACCCAACCAGCCGCGCCAGCAGCACCGCTGGTTGCAGGCCGAGCGGCTCTGGGTCAACTACGGCGAGGCCAACCACGTGCGCTCGGTGCGCGCCGTCAACGTAGCGACGCGAAGCGAGCCGGATCCCACCGCGCGAGCATCGAAAACGGCCCCGCCTGCCCCGGTGGAGACCTGGAGCCGCGACCTCCACGCAGAGTTGGATCCGCAGACGGGCGAGCTCCGCCGCATCGAACAGTGGAACGATTTCCGCTACCGGGAGGGCGAAAGAGAAGCCAGGGCCGAACGCGCCGTGCTCGACCAGCCCGCCGGCCGGCTACTGCTCGAGGGCGCTGCCCGCGCCTGGGACCGGGAAGGCGTTGTCGCGGCGGACCGTCTGGAAATGGATCGCTCAAGCGGGGACCTGATCGCGGCCGGCCACGTCCGCTGTACCCACCGTCCCGAACACCGTCCTAGGGCCGGGTCCCTGCTTTGCAACCAGGAAAACTTGGAGGCCCAGGCTGAACGCATGCAAACCTTCGAGCGCCGAACCAAGATTGTCTACGAAGGCAACGTCCGCCTCTGGCAAGGCGCCAACCGCCTTCAGGCCCGCCGCGTGGAAATTGACCGCGCCAGGCGCCTGCTTTACGCCGAAGGCGACGTGCTCACCCAGTTCGTGGACCGTCGCCAGCCCTCCGGGCCGCCTGTTTTCGTCGTGGTCCGCGCCGCCCGCTTGACTTACTCGGACGAGGAACGCCTGGCCCACTACAGTGGCGGCGTCAAGCTGCAACGGGGCGAACTGGAAGTCGAAGCGCCTGAGCTAAGAACCTGGTTCAAACAGGAAGGGCAGGAATCCGCTTTGGATCGCGCCGTAGCCACCGGGGGCGTCCGGCTTGTCCACCGGTCGGCTGGCCGCGTCCGCCAGGCCACCTGCGAGGTGGCGGAGTATTACGCTGCCGAAGATCGCGCCATCCTCAGCGGCGGCCAACCGACCCTGACGGATGATCGCAGAGGACGGGCGCGCGGCCAGCGCCTGGCGTGGCGATTGCGCGATGATAGCTTCGAGGTAGCTGGCGAACCTGGCAAACCGGCACTGAGCCGGGTCCGGCGGCCGTAACGGGATGCACACGCTGCGAACCGAGGACCTCAGCAAGAGCTACGCCGGGCGGCGCGTGGTGGACGACCTCACGCTCTATGTGCAGCAGGGGGAAGTGGTTGGACTCCTCGGCCCCAACGGCGCCGGCAAGACCACTTCTTTTTACATGATCGTGGGGCTGCTCCGGCCAGACTCCGGTCGCGTGCTGCTGGACGGCGAGGACATCACCTTCCTGCCCATGTTCGAGCGCGCCCGGCGGGGCATCAGCTACCTGCCCCAGGAACCTTCGATCTTTCGCCGCCTCACCGTCGAGGAGAACCTGGCTGCGATCCTGGAGATGTTGCCCCTGAGCGCCGCCGAGCGACGCGCCCGCCTGAACCGGCTGATCGAGCAGATGGGCCTGGAAAAGGTGCGGCGCAACAAAGGCTACATGCTTTCGGGAGGAGAACGGCGCCGGGTGGAAATCGCGCGCTCGCTGGTGATCCAGCCTGCATTCCTGCTGCTGGACGAGCCTTTTTCGGGGATCGACCCAATCCAGGTGCTGGAGATCCAGCGAATCATCTTCGAGCTGAAACGTTCCCGCATCGGCGTGCTGGTCACCGATCACAACGTGCGCGAAACTCTGGCCGTGACTGATCGCGCTTACATCATCAACAATGGCCGCGTCTTCCGCGCCGGCACGCCGGAAGCTCTCAGCAACGATCCTGAAGTCAGGCGCGTCTATCTGGGCGAGAGCTTTTCGCTCGGCGTGGAAACGCGGCCGGTGGCGGAGTGAAGACGTGCGCCTGCGAACCGCTCAAGGCAAGCTGAAGGTCGAGCACAGCATGCTCGATGGCCTCCGGGAAGTGCTCGCACGCCTGCTGGCGCACAATGCTGCGGTCCGCGCCGTCATCCCCGGAGTGATCCGGCCGGTCAGGGACGCCCGCGGCGGCGTGAAGATCCGGGTGACGGTGCCCACCACGAACGGCTGGAAAGCGATTGCCCTCAGCGCCGGCGCCCGCCAGGAACTTTTCATCAGCACTTCGATGAGCCGCGAGGAACTGGAGAAAGCCATCGAGCAGGCTCTGGCCGAGTAGGCTACACGCGCGCTCCCCGGGGGTTCCCGTCCAGGAGCATCTGGCGAAGGATCCGGGCGACGCGGCGCGCGTGCTGTCAGGGGTTCGGCTTGGCGCGGCGGGATGCCTCTCGCCTGGGTGCCCACACGGCCGGGCGCCGGTCCTGCTCACCCGCTCCAACTGTGGGCCACGTAGGCGGTGCGGTCCGGGATCGCTTCGGCCATCATTGCCGTGTTCGCTGTCGCGGCTTCGGGCTCCGGATGGCAATTCTTCCAGCCTTCCAGCAGCGTGGCCAGCAACGAAGCCACCTCGGCCAGCGGCCCGTCTTGCTGGTGAATGTTTGCCTCCAGCAACCGCCGCTGCATGTAGTCGTACAGCTCTGCCAGGTTGCGCGCAATCTCGCCTCCCGCCTGGTGATCGAGCGCCAGGGTGAGCTCGGTGAGAATGGCGTAGGCGCGCGTGATCTCCCGCGACCGGCCTGCGATGTCGCTGGCGGCAAGACAGCGGCGCGCATGGCCGATCGCCTCGATAGCTCCCTGGTAGAGGAGGCGGACCAGCTCCAGCGGATCCGCCGAAAGCACCTTGCTTTCCAGATAGGCTTCGCGAACCTCGTAGGGCATCAGCCCACCTCCGGGAGATCTCGCCCCCACCGTTCTGGCGGGAAGGCGTTCGCACGCTTCATTTCTCGCCCCGCAACAGACTGAGATCCTGGGCGAGTCTCAGCACCAGCTCGGGCGGGATCTGGCGGATCACCTCGTTGGTCTTGCGGTCCACGATCCGGACCACGGGCCGCTTGGTTTCCCGGTCTACCGCGAACGTCAGCTCCTGGTTTTGCCCGAACAGCTCGGCAGCGTTGAGCGCCTTGACGGCCTGGACCAGTTCCCGGTGCTCGGAAAGCTTGTCCGGGGCCAGGGGCGCTGCGGCCGTGGCCAGCGGCTGTCCTACCGAATGCAAGGAATCGATCTGCATGGCGCCTCCTTCCGCTTGCCGGGCCCCGTGGCACGGCAAGTCACCTCGGGTGTCACCCGTTTTCTCTTATCGGTCCAGGCAGGAGGCTTTTCAGTGCGGAAGCGTGTCTCAATCTCGCGCGAGCAGCTCCCGGAAGCTGCCCCTTTGCCCCTCGATCTTCTTTTGCAGGAGCATGATGGCGTAGATCAACTGCTCGGGGCGCGGCGGGCAACCTGGCACGTACACGTCCACGGGAATGACCTGGTTGACCGGAATTAGCGCGTAATTGTTATAAACGCCGGTGGACGTCGCGCAGGCGCCCATGGAAATGACCCATTTGGGCTCGGGCATCTGCCGGTAAAGCTGCTGGATCACTGGCGCCATTTTGTTGGACACGCGGCCCGCAATGATCATCAGGTCCGACTGCCTCGGCGAACCGCGAAAGACCTCGGCCCCGAAGCGCGCCACGTCGAAGCGCGAGGCGCTCATGGACATCATCTCTATGGCGCAGCAGGCCAGTCCGAAGGTCATCGGCCAGATGGAGTTCTTGCGCGCCCAGTTCACCACGCGGTCCAGCCGGGTGGTGACCACCGAGCCGGCAAGGAACGAGTAATCGTCCTGGTCCCAGCGTTCGAACAGTCCCTCTGGCGCACGTGCCGTACGCTTGACCCACTCGTCCTGCGGCTGCCCGCCCTGCATGACCCCATTTTCTCACGCGCGGCTCTCCAGCGTCTCGGGCTTTCACCCGATACAATCGAAGGAGTGCCTCGCATGCAGGGCCGTTTTTCTGGCCATCCCTCGGGGCCCCGGATCCGGTTCCATGCCTGAGAAGACAGCTCTTGCTGGTGACCCGCCCAGCGAGGCCACACTCGAGCGAGCGGCCGCGCTGTGGGGCATCCTGCCCGAATACGAGGATGTACTGGGTGTAACGCATCGCACACCGGTGGAGACCAAAAAGGCGATCCTCGCCGCGCTCGGCGTTCCCGTGCATGACGACAAGGCCCTCAGCAAAGCCATCGAACAGCGGCTGCTGGAGGAATGGGAGCGGCCGCTGCCGCCGACCCTGGTGGTTTTGCGGGGCGCAGAAGAGTTTCCGCTGTGCATCGCCGCCGGGGAGCGCGATGCCTCGCTCAACATCGCCATCCGGCGCGAGGACGGCTGGCGGGAGCAGGCGGAGGTCGCGGCCGGCCGTTTGCCAGAGAGGGCGCGGGCGGAAATCGGGGGGCGCACATTCCTGCGGCTCGCGGTCCCGCTGCCGGGCGACCTGCCTCTCGGCTATCACGAGCTCGCGGTGACGATCATCGCCGGCAAGCAGCGCCGCGCCGCCCGTTGCCGCCTGATCGTTTGCCCTGCTCGAGTCTACGAGCCAGAAAAGCTGGATGGGCGCACGAGGGCCGCCGGCCTCGCCGTAAGCCTGTACGCCTTGCGTTCGGGCCGCAACTGGGGCTGCGGGGATTTCACCGATCTCGAGAGCTTGATTGACTGGCTGGGCAGCGAGGCAGGTGCAAGCTTCGTGGGCCTGAACCCGCTACACGCCATCGCCAACCGCCAGCCATACAACACCAGCCCTTACCTGCCCTCTTCGGTCTATTACCGGAATCCCATTTACCTCGACGTCGAGCGCATCGAGGATTTCCAGCGCTCCGCGCGTGCCCGGCGCTGGTTCGAGCGGCCGGAGGTGAGCCAGGAGATCGAGCACTTGCGCCAGGCCGAGCTGGTCGAGTACGAGCGCGTCTGGGCGCTGAAGCTGCGCGCCCTGAAGCTCGCCTTCGTCGAATTCCTGCGGCGCCATTGGCGGGCGGGAACGGAGCGCGCGCGCCAGTTCGAGCAGTGGCGGCGCGAGCAAGGCAAGCTGCTCGAGCGCTTCGCGGTCTACTGCGCCCTGGACGAGTGGATCCGGGCGCGGTGCCCCGGGGTGTGGGTCTGGCCGGACTGGCCCGCGCGCTACCGCGACCCGCGCTCGCCAGCCGTGCGCCAGTTCCGCAAAAAACACTGGCGCAGCGTCATGTTCTACTGCTGGCTCCAGTGGCTCACCGAGCAGCAACTGGCTTCCGCCCACCAGCACGCCCTGCGGCGCGGGCTCGCCCTGGGCCTCTACCACGATCTGGCCCTGGCCATCGACCGCTGCGGCGCTGACTTCTGGGCCTACCGCTCACTGTACGTCTCCGGCTGCCGGGTGGGCGCGCCGCCCGACGATTTCTCGCCCAACGGCCAGGACTGGTCGTTTCCCCCCACCGATCCCGACCGGCTCCGCCGCGATGGCTATCGGCTCTTCATCCAGGCCATCCGCAAGAACGCCGGCCACGGGGGAGCACTCAGGCTCGATCACGTGATGCGGCTCTTTCGCCTGTACTGGATTCCCGAGGGCTACAACGCGGCCCAGGGTGCCTACCTGCGCCAACCCTTCGAGGACCTGCTGCCCATCCTCGCGCTGGAAAGCGTGCGCAACCGCGTGGTCATCATCGGCGAAGACCTGGGCACCGTCACACCTGAGATCCGCGCCGAGCTGGCGCGCTGGGGCCTGCTCGGCTACCGCGTGCCGTACTTCGAAAAACACCCCGACGGGCGCTTTCGCAGGCCCGAGCAATACCCCGAGCAGAGCCTGATCTGCTCGACCACCCACGACCTGCCCACGCTGGCTGGGTTCTGGGTGGGACGCGATATCGAAGCCCGCCGCCGCGCCAGCCTCATTGACGAGGAAACGGCCCGGCGCCAGCTTGCCGAGCGCGAGGCCGACAAGCAACGCCTCCTCGACCTGCTTCACGAACTTGGCCTCCTGCCCGGCTGGTTCCCCCGCCGCGCGCAACTGGCGCCCGAGTGGACGGGCGAGCTGCACAACGCCATGGTGGGCATGATCAGCCTCTCGGCTTCCCGGCTGATGGTGCTCACGATAGAAGATCTGTTCAAGGAGCTCGATCAGCAGAACCTGCCGGCCTCTACCTGGCAATACCCGAACTGGCGGCGCAAGGTTCGCTTCGCCCTGGAAGAGCTGGCCTCCGCAGGCTTCGCGCGGGACTGCACCCGCATGTTCCGCACATGGGTGGAGCGCTCCGGGCGCAGCCGCCGCTAACTGCCCCAGCGACTGGCGACCGGCTTGGTGCAAAATACTTGGCAGTGCCTCAGGTCCTGGCGGAAAGAGTTTGGGCAGCGTGGACCCGCGCCACAGGGCTGGTGTGGCGGCCCGTTGACTCCCTGTTCGCCGGCTACCTGACGCTCACCCTGCTGCTGGTGCTCTGGGCGCACGGGCGCCTCCCTTCTGCGGGGTTGCTGGCGCTGTGGCACATTGCCGGCGTTGCCGGCATCGTCGTGCTGGCGCGCAGCGAGGCATGGCGCCAGAAAGGCACCATGCGGGTCATCCGTCATTGGTATCCCCTGCTCTACATCGCGGCTTGCTACCGCGAGATGGCCTTGCTGATCCCGGCTATCCGCCGCGCCGAATACGACGCGGTGATGGCTCGCGTCGAGCTAGCGCTATGGGGCACGTACCCGACGGTGTGGTTGGAACGGCTGTACCACCCCTGGCTGACCGAGTTGCTCCAAGTAACTTACACGCTGTTTTTTGCCGCCATTGTGCTGGTCGGCGGGTTGCTATGGCGTCGCCACCGCAGCGAGGAATTCCGCTATTACGCCTTTGTTGTGTCGCTGGGCTTCTTGCTTTCCTTCCTAGGCTATTTCCTCGTCCCGGTGCGCGGTCCCCGGTTCCTGCTGGCAGGGCTTCACCGGGCGCCGTTGCAGGGCGTGTGGCTGTTCGCGCCGCTGCGGCACGGGTTGGACTGGCTGGAGTCGGTCCACTATGACTGCTTTCCCAGCGGGCACGTCGCGCTCACCCTGATCGCCTGGTGGGGCGCAAACCGGCTTTCGCCGGCCTGGGGGCGGCTCTACGCCTTCTACACGGCGGTCGTGGTATTCTCGACGGTCTATCTCAGGTACCATTACACGGTGGACCTGCCGGCTGGCGCGCTGCTCGCCGCGCTGGTGTTGTGGATAGCGCCGCGCCTGTACGGCAGGCCGCAACGGGACACGTAGTTGGTCGCCACCGAACGAGTGACTGGCTGGCACCGCCGGCGAGAGTTTCTAGAATTCCCCTACCGCCTTCACCGAGGCCACCCGTACTGGGTCCCGCCGTTGCGGATCCAGCAGCGGGCGCTGTTTGACGTCTGTCGTCATCCCTTTTATCGGGAAGCGGAAATGGAGAGATTCCTGGCGGTCAGGGACGGGCGGACCGTGGGTCGCATCGCGGCCATTCTCGATCACCGTTACATCCGGCACCAGCAGGAGGAGGCCGGTTGGTTCGGGTTCCTGGAAATGGTCGACGATGCCGAGGTCGCCGCGGCGCTCATCGAGGCAGCGGCGGAATGGCTGGGCCGGCGGGGCATCCGCGTCATGCGCGGGCCCATGAACCCGTCGGCCAATTACGAGTGCGGCCTGCTGGTCGAAGGCTTCGATTCGCCTCCCTGCGTGATGATGCCTTACAACCCGCCTTATTACGGTCCCTTGCTGGAACGCGTGGGGCTGCTCAAGGCCCGCGACCTCTACGCTTACCGCACTACGGCCACCGAGATCCAGATCACCCGCGCCGAGCGCCTGGCCGAGCGCGCGGCGGCCGAACACGGCGTCCAGGTGCGCCCGGTGCGTCTGGAGGACTTCCAGCAAGAGCTGGAGCGGTTCTTCCAGATCTATAACGGCGCCTGGAGCCGCAACTGGGGCTTCGCTCCCATGAGCCGCGCGGAAATGGAGTATTTGGGCAGGGAAATGAAGCCCGTGCTGGATCCTAACCTCGCCCTGCTGGCCGAGATCGAGGGCAAACCGGTGGGCTGCGCGCTCGCCCTGCCGGACATCAACCAGGCGCTGCGCCACGCCAACGGGCGATTGTTCCCGCTGGGCCTGTTCAAGATCCTTTACCACAAGGGCAAGATCCGCCGCATGCGGGTGCTGATCCTCGGCGTGCTAGAGGAGTACCGGGCTACCGGCGCCGCCGCTGCGCTCTACGCCGCCCTGTTCCGCAACGGCCTCCGGGCGGGCTACGACGAAGGTGAATTTTCCTGGGTGCTCGAAGATAATGTGATGATGAACCGGTCGCTGGAAGCACTGGGCGCCCGGCGCTACAAGACCTATCGAATCTACGAATGGAAGGGGTGAAGACGATGAGCTCGGATGCCAGCCCGGCAAACCCCGGCCAGGCGACCCTCGCCCGGCCTGACTTGTTCGAGAGGTGCCGCAACTACGGCCGCATGGTGGGCGGTTACTTCATGCGGCCCCAGGATGCCAGGGC
>JBMFPL010000003.1:0-24565 GCA_049969115.1 Bryobacteraceae bacterium
GGCTCGGCCGGATCGGGCGGCGCAGGCCGCTGGGCTTTTGGAACAGCGCAGAACCCGCAGCTCCTCGTGCAACGACCCCCCAGGATCATGAACGTCGCCGTGCCGCGCTGGAAACACTGGTGCAGGTTCGGGCATCGCGCCGATTCGCAGACGGTATGAAGCGCCCGGCGGCGCAACTCGCGCTTGATTTCGTGCACGGCGGCGAAAGCCGTTTCAGGCTTGCGCAGCCAGGAAGGCAGGCGGGGCCCCACGGTCAGTACTTCCGTACATAGCTGGATCGGAAGCCGGCGTCTTCCAGCCTGCGGCGCATTTGCGCGATTTCCTCCTGGTCCTTCAGCGGCCCCACAAGCACCCGGAAAAGCGTCTCGCTGGGTCCCGGGGCCACCAAAGCGGGGAAGCCTTTGCGCTTAAGCACGTCCACCAGCAGCTCGGCCTCGGTACGGCGCAGTGCTGCCACCTGCAAGAAGGTCTGCCCGGGCGTTGGCTCCGGGTAAGGCGCCGCCTCGCTCGTCGCCTGGGCGGTTGGAGGGGGGCCGGATGGGGGCTGCGCCTGCTGGGGCTGAACAGTTTGGGATTGCGCCGGCGACGGGCCGGAGGCAGGGGCTGTGGCGGGCGCTTTTGCGGCTTCCGCGGGAGGCGCGCCGCCCGGCGCTACCTTGACCTCGCCCGGTTCCAAGGGCTGCCCGGCTTCCGGGGCCGGGCCGGCACCGGCCGCCGGCGCCGCTGGCGGCGGAGGAGTCCCCGCCTTTTCAGCGTTCGCGGAGGGCGCTCGCCTGGCCGCCTGTTCGCCGGTGGCGGCAATGTCGCCAGCGCTGCTCCGGCCCAGGTAGTACCCGGCCGAAAACACGATCCCCAGCAAAACGATCACGATGAATACGAGGCTGAGCAACTGCGGTGTGCCCAGCACGAGTTCGTATTCGCCTTCCTCGTTCCGCGCCATGGCTCATCCCGTGCTCTTGCCGTCCCCCGAAGCAAGTTTGTCCAGCACGTTCTTCACGCCGGTAATGATATCAATCGGGACAGGGAACACTACGGTGGTGTTCTTTTCCGTGCCGATTTCCACCAGCGTTTGCAAGTAGCGCAACTGCAAGGCCACCGGCTGGCGCTGGATCATTTCGGCCGCCATGGTCAGCTTCTCGGCCGCGGTGTACTCGCCCTCGGCATGGATGATCTTGGCGCGCCGCTCGCGCTCGGCTTCGGCCTGCCGCGCAATGGCGCGGATCATCTGCTCGGGCAGATCCACCTGCTTGATCTCGACCATGGTGACCTTGACGCCCCAGGGCCCCGTGTGCTGGTCGAGCACGCTCTGTAGCCGCAGGTTCAGTTTCTCGCGCTGGCTGAGCAGCTCGTCCAGCTCGACCTCGCCCAGCACGCTGCGCAGCGTGGTTTGGGCGAGCTGCGAGGTCGCGTAAAGATAGTTGGACACTTCGATTACCGCCCGCGTGGGGTCGATCACGCGGAAGTACACCACCGCGTTCACTTTCACGGTGACGTTGTCCCGGGTAACCAGGTCCTGCGGCGGCACCTCCAGCGTCTCGATACGCAGCGAGATGCGCACCATACGGTCAATGGGCGCGAACACCAGGATGATGCCTGGGCCCTTGGGCTTGGGCAGTACGCGCCCCAGCCGGAAAATCACGCCCCGCTCGTACTCGGCCAGGATCTTGATCGAGGACAGCAGGTAGATGCCGATGATCAGCGCCGCAAACCACCAGATCGAGAATTCCATCTCAGTCCCCCTTGCTTGGCTCGACAGGCTCGACCTTGAGGGTCAGCCCGTTGACCTCCACGACTTTGACGGGCTTGCCGGCTTCCACCGGCTCGCTACTGACGGCGTCCCACAGCTCGCCGTGCACGAATACCTTGCCTGCCGGCTTCAGGTCCGTGTAGGCCCTTCCGATCTCGTCTATCATCCCTGCCGTCCCCGTGGCGACCTTGCGCGCCCGCGCGCGCACCACCAGCGTGACCAGGAACGACGTGATCAGGGCGAACGGCAACGCCAGTCCCACCGCCACCGAGAGCCGGATGCGCATTTCGGGAAGCGGACTTTCGATCAGCAGCAGCGCACCCAGCACCATGGAGAGGGTTCCCCCCGCCGCCAGAATGCCGTGCGTGGCGAGTTTGGCTTCCAGGATGAACAAGATCACGGCGAGCGCCAGCAGGGCCACGCCCACCCAGTTGATGGGGAGCACGGACAGCGCCGACAGTCCCAGCAGCACCAGAATGCCGCCGATCACGCCGGGCGCGATCAGGCCCGGCGAGCTGAACTCCACGTAGACGCCCAGCGCGCCCAGAACCAGCAGCGCCAGCGCGATGTTGGGATCCGCGATGGCGGCCAGGATCTGCTCGCGCAGCGAGCGCTGGTAGGTGGTCACCGCGGGCTGCTCCAGGGTGAGCCTCACCTTGCGGCCATCGAAGCGGGTGACTTCGCGGCCGTTGAGCTTCGCGATCAGGTCGGATTCGTCCCGCACCACCAGGTCAATGAGCTTGTTCTCCAGTGCTTCACGATCGGTGAACGAGCGCGCCTCGAGCACCGCCTTCTCCGCCAGGGCGGCGTTTCGGCCGCGCTTGGTCACGATGCTGCGCATGAAGGCGGCGGCGTCGCTCTGCACCTTTTCTCGCATGACCTTGTCCATTTCGCCGCCCAGCAGCACCGGGCTGGCCGCGCCCGTGCGCGTGCCCGCCGCCATCGCTGCCACGTCGCCGGCCTGCAATAGGAAGAAGCCCGCCGAGGCCGCGCGCCCGCCGCTGGGCGTCACGAAGGTGACCACAGGGATGGGCGAGGCCAGGATCTTTTCGACAATTTGCCGCGTGGCTTCGAAAAGGCCGCCCGGCGTGTTGAGCCTGAGCAGCAGCAGCTCCGCGTTTTCCCGCTGGGCCTGCGCCAGCGCATGAGTCACGATGTCAACCGTGACGGGGTGGACCACGCCGTCCACGTCCACCGCCACCACTTTGTTGACGGCGCCCCAACTGCTCAGCGCGCAGAGCAGCCCCGCGATCAGAATCCTGTTTCGCAATGCAATCTCAATATAGCACTGGCGCGACCATATGGCCCCTATTCGTAACGCAATGCCACCACCGGATCCAGCCGGGCCGCTTTCATTGCCGGCCACACGCCGAAGAAAAGCCCGACCAGAAGCGAGACGCCCAGCCCGGCTGCCACCGCCCACAACGGCACAGCGGAAGGGAGCGCCGGCAGCAACCGGCCCAGCACGAGGGTGACCAGCATGGCCAATCCCAGGCCGATGACGCCTCCGCTTCCCGTCAGCGCCACTGCCTCCAGCAGGAACTGCGCCACGATGTCCCGCCGCCGCGCGCCGATCGCTTTCCGCACCCCGATCTCCCGGGTCCGCTCGGTCACCGAAACCAGCATGATGTTCATCACCCCGATGCCGCCCACCAGCAGCCCCAGCCCCGAAATGGCCACCGTGGCCAGGATGATCAGCCGCGTCATGCGGTCCAACTGCTGGACGATCAGATCGGGGGTGGAGATGGCGAAGTCGTTCTCTTCACCCGGCGGCGTGCGGCGGATCTTGCGCAGGATTCCTTCCACTTCCTCGTAAGCCGCCTGGCGCATGCCGGGCCGGGCTTTGGCCGTGATCAGGATGCGATCCAGCATCGGGTAGCGCATGCGTGCGGTCTCGAAGGGGATGATGATCTCCTGGTCCTGGCGGTTGCGCCCGAAGAACCCGCCCTTGGCTTTGGCGAACACGCCCACGACTTCGAATTCGGCGCCGTCCACGATGAGCTTGCGGCCTACTGCGTCGCCTGCGGGGAAAAGCACTGTTGCGGTGTCGGCCCCGAGCAGCGCCACGCGCGCCCCGCGGTGTTCTTCCTCGCGCGTGAAGGCACGGCCCACAGCGATCTCGCGAGGCGTGATCGAGAAATAATTCGCGCTGACGCCGGTCAAGTACAGGCTGTCGGTCTCGTAGCCGGGCACGCGGGCGGTCAGGGGGCGCCCGCGGAACACCGGCGGCACGTAGAGCGTGACGCTGACGTCTTCCACGGAAGGGCACAACCGCCGCAGGATCTCGGCGTACTCCGGGCGGATCGGCTTGCGCCTTTGCTCCTTGGGTGAAGGAAGCGATTCCTGGGGGTCGCCGGAGGTCTTGTAGATGAAAATGTTGTCCGGTCCCTGCTCCTGGAACAGCATCACGATCCCCTGGCGAAGCCCGGTGAGCAGCGAGGCCACGGTGACCACGGTGGTGATGCCGATGACGATGCCCAGCACGGTGAGCGCGGACCGGAACCGGTGCGTCCACACCGCCCCCAGCGCCATGCTCAAGCTCTCGCCCCAACTCACCCGCATGGCCTACTCCATACGAAGCGCAACTACGGGATCGAGCCGCGCCGCGCGCACCGCCGGGTACCATCCCGCCGCGATGCCGACCAGCCCGGAGACAGCCAGCGCTAGGGCAGCGTAGTGCCACCTGACGGGCAGGGTGGTTTGCAAGACCTGCTCCAGGGCCGCCGCGCCCGCCGCTCCCAAGGCCAGGCCTGCCGCGCCGCCTGCCGTGGTCAACAGCACCGCCTCGATCAAGAATTGCAAGCGGATGTCAAACGGGCGGGCGCCCACCGACTTGCGGATGCCGATTTCGTGCGTGCGCTCAGTGACCGACACCAGCATGATGTTCATCACCACTACCCCGCCCACCACCAGCGAGATCGAGGTTAGCGGGATGGCCACCGAAGAAATCATTCCCAGAATGTTCTGCACCCAGGTACGCATGGCTTCGGGCGTGAGCGTGTCGAAGCGGTCGGGCTGGCCGGGCCGCAGCCGGAACCGTGCCCGCAGGGCGGCCCGCGTGATGTCGAGCGCGTCTTCCAGCCCCAGGCCCAGCCCGGCCCGGGCCCGGGCAAAGAGCGTGATCGAGGCCGGGGTACCGAACATGCGCCGGTAGACGGTCACCGGGATGAAGACGGCGTTATCGCGGATGCCGCCCATCACGCTGCCCAGCTTTTCCTGCACCCCGACCACCGTGAAATCAATTCCCTGGATTTTGATTTTGCGGCCGATGGGCGATCCGACGGGGAAAAGCGTGGCGCGCACGTCTTCGCCGATCACCGCCACTGCCTGCCGGTTGCGTTCCTCTTCCGGGGTGAAGAAGCGGCCCTCGGACACCGTGACGTCGCGCAGGAAGGAAAGCGTCCAGGAGACCCCCTGGATCAGGCCGTCATCGAAGATGCGGTTTTCGGCCTTGACCTCGGCCGGCCGCGCCGTGTAAGGGCTGTAAAGAACCCGGTCGCCAGTGGCGGCTTCCAGGTAGCGGAAGTCATCCCAGCGGATGGGGCGGTTGCGCTTGAGCTTGTCATAGTACTCGCGGCGGCCTGCGGCCCGCGCTACCTGGGCGACCAGGAAGGTTTCCGTTCCGAAGGTTTTTGCCGCGCTCTGTTCCGCGTAGACCCCCAGCCCCTCCACCGCAGCGCCCACCATCACCACGCTGGCGACGCCGATAATCACTCCCAGCAGGGTCAGGAAGCTGCGCAGCTTGTGCGCGCTTATGGACTCCAGCGCCAGCCGCGCCGCCGTCCAGACGATGTACCGCGCCCTCGACCCCCCTACCGCAACCCGCACCAACACACCTTCATTATGCATTGCAGGCGCGGCGGGAGGAGGGCGCCGGGATCCTTTGGTGGGGTCCCGGCGCCAGCCGCGCACTTAGAAGCTCAAACGGAGGCCGAAACGGAATACGCGCTCGTCCACCCCTTCCCGTCCGGTGTTGCGAACGCCAGTCACTTCGAAGACGCCGCTGCGGAAGGATCCATCAGGATAGAGCCGCAGCGCATCGATGTTGTTGCTCGGGTTGGCGAAGTGCGGGCTGTTGCTGGCGTTGAAGGCCTCGGCGCGGAACTGCAATTGCAGCCGCTCGGTCAGCCGGAAGATCCGGAAGAGACCGAGGTCCAGATTCACCAGGCCCGGTCCCCGGAGCAAGTTGAATGCGGCCGTGCCGAAACGCGGTTCGGTCACCGGACGGAATGCGGTCCAGTCGTAGAAGGCCTGGCCTGGCCCGGTGCCTCCGAGCTTCTGTGGCTTGGGCTTGACCACGTCAGCACGCTGCGCGTTGAACGGCGCGTTGAGCGGGCCCGTGGAGCTCACCACGCTGAAGGGGTTGCCTTTGTAAGCGAGAAAGACGGCGTTGATCTGCCAGCCGCCCAGCAAAGCCGAAGGCGCGCCGCTGGTCGCCCAGCGTTTGCCGCGCCCGAAGGGTAGCTCGGTGATGTTGATGACGCTAAAGTTGTGGGGCTGGTCCCAGCCGCAGAGCGCGCGGTTCAGGAAGAAGTACTCGGGAATGTTGATGGAGGGCGCATCGCCGCTGTTGTTGACTCCCGACACTCCGATGCATTTGGACCAGGTGTAATTGACTGCCAGGTGATATCCGCCGCGGAAACGCCGCTCGAGCATGGCCTGAAGGGCGTCGTAGTGGCTGTTCCCGACCGGCCCCACGATGCGCGTAGTGGCCGTACGGCCGAAGCGCTGGAAGAAGGGCTGGCTGGGGCGACCCCCGCCGGGCCGACCGTAGTTCTGCTCGGCGAAGCCCAGGATGTTGTTCTGCCGCGTGGCGACGTAACCAGCCTGGAGGCTGAACTCACCCAGCTTTTTCTGGAGCATGAAATTCCAGGACTGGATGTAGCCGCGCTGGAAGCGGTCGGTGAGGGTGTTGACGTCCACCGTGCCAGGGATGTCCACGATCCCGTTGCCCAGATCCGGCTGGCGAACCACTGGGATCCCGTTGCGCAGCAAGCCGGCCGGCTGGTACGGGTTGGGCGCCGATACGGTCAGCGATTGCAGCATGGGATGGTTGGCACGCATCGGCCGCGCGATGTTCCAGGGATCGTTGGTGATGCCATAGCCTGCCCGGATCACGAGCGTTTCCGTGGGCCGGTAAGCCAGACCGAACCGTGGCGCGAACAGCCGCTTGCTGACCTCGACACCGCAATCGCGCGGAACCACCCCCACGCCGCAGACGTGCATCTTGTTGGTGGCAAGGTTGTAGCGCTCCAGGCCCCGGTCAGGACGCGTGGGCATGGGGAAGTATTCCCAGCGCGTCCCCAAACTGAGGGTGAGCCTGCGGCTTGCTTGCCAGCGATCGCGGACGTACAGGCTGTACATCGAGGTGCGGGTGCCGTATTCATCGGGGAACTGGAAGACCTTGCCGATGGTGGAGGGTAGGCCCAGCAGAAAATCGGCGAACCCGTTCCACTGGTTCGCCGCCGGGCCGCCCCGGGTGGTGGTGACAGTTCCCGAGAAAGTGAAACCACCGGATGCCCCGTGGCTGGCGCCGTAGAACTCCGGCTGCGTGTGGTTGAGTTGCTGGAAGGAGATTTCCATGCCCAACCGGAAGTCGTGGGCGCCCCGCAGCAAATTGGCGTTGGCTTGATAGTTATACTGCGGGTCGCGGCGGTAATAGGGCATGTAAGCTTCGGTCTCGCCGATTGTGGTGTGACCCCCGATGATGAATCGGGGCCACCCTCCTTCGAACCGACGTGGCCCGTTGGTGCCAGGAATGCCGAGGAAATCCAGACCAAGCTTCTGATCAATTTCAGCCTGTTCGGCGTTGGTGTCCATGCGCGTGAAGCCGAAATTGGCATCAACGATGAAGGTCGGGCTGAACACGTAGGTCCCGGCCAGCGTGAGGCTGTAAGTGGCGCCCCAGCCCCTGCCCGGGTTGTTGAAGACCCTGGTGACGTAGGGACCGGCTAGCCTACCGAACACTCGTTCCACAAACTGGTCGTAATTCAGGTAGCCCCAGCGGCCGTACATGGTGAATTTGTCGCTGGCGTTCCAGTTTATTTTCGCGTCCAGGATGTGCCGGTCGAACGGCCAGCGCCCGCCGGCGTAGAAGTTGCTGGTGAAGCGGTCGGGAAACGTGGGCTCCGGGATGAGCGGGATCAGCTTCTGCACGATGGGCTCGAAGCGCGCAGGCGGGACGACGTTGCCGGGGAAGGGCGTCCTTCCCGCGCCCTCGGCATCGCCTGTCGCCGGGTCGTAAACCGGCCGGTCCGACTCGGTCATGATGCCTCGCCGCGTTAAGGCGGTAGGCACCGTGTACAGGCCGGCCGCAAACTGCCGGATCAGGGTGCCTTCGTAGCTCCCGAAGTAAAACAACTTGTTGCGCTTGATCGGACCTCCGAAGGTTCCGCCGAATTGGTTGAAGATGTCCTTAGGGTTGCGTTCGCCAGCGGGCGTGAAGAACGGCTTGGCCTTGGTCTTATTGTTGTTGGTGAACCAGAACGCCGAGCCGTGGAGCTCGTTGGTTCCGCTCTTGATTTGCACGTTGATGGCGGCGCCGCCAGCCAGTCCCTGCTCGGCGTCGAAGCTATTGGTCACTACATTGACCGTCTCGATGGCTTCCAGCGAGGGCACGTACGCGGTGATGTGGGGCAGCCAGATGTTGTACTGGGTGGCGCCGTCGAGGCGGACGTTATTGGAGGCAGAAACCGTCCCATTGACCTCGTATTGCAAAGAGCGCGAAGGGTTCGAGGGTACCGAGTGTGCGTTGCGCGGCTGCGTGAATCCGGGAAGCGTAGCCAGAATGTGCTGATAGTTGCGCCCGGGTGGCACCGGCAAGTTTTCCAGCGTCTGCCCGGTCACCTCGGCACGGACCTCGGCCCGGTCGGTCTGCAAGACCGCCGCGCTGGCCGCGACGGTGACGGTCTCGGTTACGGCACCCACCGTCAGTCTGACATCCACCCGGGCGATGCTGTTGATGGCAACCCGCACGTCGCTGCGCGTGTAGGTCTGGAAACCACTCTTGCTTACCCGGACTTCGTAGGTGCCGGCGGGTAGCGTGGGAAAGCTGTAACTGCCAACTTCGCTGGTGGTCGCGCTGCGACTGAAACCCGTCTCCTTGTCGGTCACGGTCACCGTGGCCCCGGGCACGGGCGCGTCGCTGGGATCGGTTACGTTGCCCACGATCGAACCGTAGAGCACTTGTGCCAGCGAAGGCGCGGCGCCGGCCCACAAACAAACCCATGCCACCCAGGCACAGAACAATGGTGGCGCCGAACGCAGTGAGTTATCCTTTCGCATAGACTTCGTACCCCCTCGGTCTCGGAGTTTGCGCAGCCCGAACATGGGCTCACCCCACCCCCTTGCTGCGCGAGGACGATTTATCACAGGTCGCGCCAGGGGGCAAGCGGTATCGAGCGACCGGCCGGGCCTGGTGTCCGGGCCTGGGTGCAGAGGTCCCGCACGCCGCTGTTGCTATCGCGCCCGATTAATGTGGCATCCCGGCGTGCACCCAGAGGTCGCTTCCCTGACGCGGGACGCGGCGAGCCGACCCTCAGTCGCCAACGGCCCTGCGCGGCAGCATGGGGCGCCAGCTCAGCCAGACGGCCAGCGTCCGCCAGTTCCTCCATTGCGTGCGCACCACCGAGAGCGCCAGCATGAGCAGGATGAAGCCCGCGGCTACCACTGCGGTCTGGCCGATGGTGAGCTTCTCCTTCCAGAACCACAGCCAGCGCCCGTACATCAGCTCGATGTGCACCCAGTAAACCAACAGCGAGGTGAGCCCGAACTGGCGGACCCAGCTCCAGCGGTCCTTGACCACGTAAGTCATCCACAGGTAGGCGAAGGAAAGGATCAGCAGGATCACGCCCAGTTTGATCAGGATCAGCAGCGGGCTGTCCAGCCAGAACTCCGAGCTGGGATAGATGGAATACGGAATGCCGGCCATGTACTGGCCGCCTAGAATCAGGGCGAAGCCCAACACGGCGCCCCACTGCATGAGCCGCTCGATCTGTTCCGGCCGCACGAGCTTGAGGATGCTCCCTGCGCTCAGCCCGAAGCCCACGAAGCTAGCCCACGGAAAAAAGGCAAAGCAGTAATAGTCGGGGGCCAGATAGGCTTTGATCAGCGGCGGCCACCCAGTCCAATCCAGTTGCGAGACCAGCGGGGAAAGGCCGGCGATGGCCAGGCCTGCCACCGTACCCAGGCGTGCGCGTTCGGCCGTGGTGAGCAAGGCCATGGGCGAGAGAACCGCCACCGCCAGTCCCATGGCGTTGAGGATGTCCACCTTGAGCAGATCGGTCCACGGGCTGTTCGGCCACGCAAACACCCAGAGCTGGAGCCGGAACAGGAAGGCCAGGCCGAACAAGTAGCCGGCGCGCCTGAGGCTGGCGACCCACCGTGCCAGCGGCGGCACGCCCCTGCGCTCGCGGCTGTCCATCAGAAAAGCCAGCGTCACCCCTACCAGAAACAGGAAGATTGCCGGCGGCATGCCGCCTACGAACTGCGAGAACACGTAAGTCCCGCTAGTGCGCAGGTCGGGTCTGGTGAAAGAGTGGAAGGCGTGGCCCTGGATCATGACGACGGCGGCGAGGCCGCGCATCCAGTCCAGATACGCCAATCGCGCGGTTTTGGCCGATGCGGGGGAACTCATTGGGGGCTTTTTCCTACCATTTTTAACCGTGTTCGCGGAGGCTTGTCGCTTCACTTTTGCGGGTATTCCTTGCGGACACCGGGCGGGAGTTTCAGGCGGCACTGCTGCTCGCTCAAGCCCGTGTTCGCGCGCATGTCGCGATAGCGAATCAGGTAGTAGTCTCCGCCCGGCTGCCAGAAACGCTGTTGCACGGGGTAGCCGCTGTCTTCGGGAATCCAGAGCTCGATCTTTTCCACCTGCTCGCGCACGCTGGCTGATTTGGGCACGAGTTCCAGGCGCACGGTGCGCTGCCCGTCAAGCGTTTCCTCCCCGACGACACGAATGGCGTAGTTCTTCTCGAGGTCGCGGCGGCGCGTTCCGAAACCGAGCAGCGAGAACTGGTCCACCAGCGTGCGGCTCTTGCCCAGATCGTAGATCTGGAGGGTCTGGATCTTGGGGTAATAGATCTGCGCGGTGGTGCCTTCGAGGGCCAGAGCGCGCGGCTCCGGCCGAGAGATCTCCACCTTCAACATGGCGCGGCCGCTGGCGCGCTTCATCCACACCGTGCCCTCCTCCTGGCTGCTCTCCTTCAGCACGGCGGTGTAGGAGACTTTGAGGATTCGCGCCGTGAGATCCTGGAAGGCGACCGCCTCCCGATCCATCCGATCCAGCAGGGGATCCAGCTCGTGGGCAGCCGGTTGCGCCAGCCCTGCGATCCCGAATACCGCCACAATCAAGCGCACGCTCGCGGTCATGGTTCCGCTTTTTCACTGCGGCCGGGTTCGGCAGCCACCGCGATGTAGCCGCGGATCTCTTGCTCCGAGTCCAGCACCGGCTCGAGGCGGACCAGCCTGTGCTTCTCGCCGGTCTGGAACCACAGCAACTCCTGCGCCTTTTGCAGGCGCTGCTGTTGGGGGACGCCGGCCAGCAGTTCCGCCTCGATCCAGAAAATCAAAGCTCCGCGCTCGGCGGGGAGGGCTGCGATGCGGCTGGCGCGCGGCATGCGCGGCTGGTCGCGGAACCATCCGCGCGGCGTCAGGAAGATGAAACCCAGGATGAGCGCCACCATCACGTCGTACTGCCAGCCGCCGCGGGGATACTCCCACAGCACAAAACGCTTCAGTGTATTCCACGCCGAAGCGCGCATACTCATTCCAGTGTAGCTTAGGAGACATCTGGCTTCCCCGTGGGCCCGCTCAGGCCTCACGGGCGATGGCGACCACGTCGCTGAACAAACCGTAGGCGGTCTGTTCGACTCCCGGGTCCACGGAAAGCACGCCCACGGTTTTCATCAGGTCCGTTCGCAGCAGCAACAGATTCGACGTGCCGCTCACCATTGCCAGTGGATCGCTGCGGGAAAGAACCTCGGCCCGCACGCGCAGGCTGACGCCCGCCGGGATGCGCCTGGCGCGGCTCACCAGCCGGACGGTCTTGCCCTTACGGTTCAGCTCGGCCAGCCGTCCCGGCGTCAGGCGCGCAATGCCTTTGACGGGGATCTGGAGCGGTGTGACTGCGGCCTCCATGAGCACGTTGGCCAGGGCTGCGGCCTTGGCCGCGGCGTCCCAGCCGTCCAGGTCGTAGCGCGGATCGGCTTCCGTGATGCCCAGGCTGCGAGCTTTCTCCACGCCCTCTTCCAGCGTGCACCCTCGCTCCATGGCTTCGATCACCACTGTAGTGGTCGAGTTCAGCACGCCCGCAAAGCCGAGGATGCGAACCCCGGGCAACGTGTAACGGACCAGGTTGAACACGGGCGCCCCGTCCATCACGGTAGCTTCGCAGCGCAACTGGACCCCGGCGGCTTCGGCTTCGCGTTTCAACGCTGTCCAAGCGTGAGCGATGGGTCCCTTGTTGGCCGTCACCACGTGCATGCCGCGCGCCAGGGCCGCGCGAATGTGGGAGATGGCGGGCTCGCCCGTCAGCGGGTTCAGCGGCGTCGCTTCCACCATGATTTCGGCCTTGCACCGCTCCAGGAAATCCTCAACCGACGGCGCGGGCGGGCCGAACGCAGGTTCCGGTCCCAGGCCTCGTTCGTCAATCGCGGTTCCGTGGCGGGCTGTGTGGATGCCCGTGATGCGGAACGGGTATGCAGCACGCTTGGTTTCCAGAAGACGCGCGAAGGCGCGGCCGACCCGGCCGAATCCGATCAGAGCCAACTTCATGGCCGATCCTGCCGCCGGAGCCCCTTCCTATTCGCCCATGACCTTGATGATCAGGCGCTTGGGCCGCTGCCCGTCGAACTCGGCGTAGTAGATCTGCTGCCAGGGCCCCAGGTCGAGCCGCCCTTTGGTGACGGGCACGAGGACCTGATGGTGCACCAGCAGGCTCTTCAGGTGCGCATCCCCGTTGGTTTCGCCCGTGCGGTGATGGCGGTAGTCCTTGCGGAAAGGCGCGAGCTTTTCCAACCATTCGTCAATATCGGCCAGCAGTCCTTCTTCGGCGTCGTTGACCCACACGCCAGCAGTGATGTGCATGGCCGACACCAGGATCATCCCCTCTTGGATCCCGCTTTTGCGCAATGCCTCTTCCACCTGAGCGGTGATGTTGATGTATTCGCGGTGCTGCCGGGTATTGAACGTCAGGTACTCGGTGTGAAAACGCATCAGCCCGATCATAGCATCGGGCCGTGCGAGGGGGTTGGGGCGCCGGGGAGGTTTTTGCTTCAGGGGTCTTTGGGTTGGAGGTTAGTCTCGCTTTGGTGGGAGTTGCCTCCCCGGCTTGATTCCAATTTTAGTAGATCTAGGCCCCGATTGCAACAAAAATTTGTAGGGCGCCAGCCACCGACGGCGCCAATTTCTGGTAACCTACTGATCACAAAGGAAAAAATTTTCCCGCGCCTCGCAGCCTAGGACCACGCCTCAACGCAAAACCGCCCGCCACAACGTATTGGTCAGCGCGTGCGCGACCATAGCGGCCCGGATCCCGCCCCCTGCCAAGTACGCCCTCCCGTAAAACAGCCCAGCCAGGGTCGCAAGGAGCGCAAACCGCCAGTTGGGAAACCCCCGAAAGGGCAGATGCGCCGCCCCGAACAGCACGGAGGCCACCAGCCAACCAATGCGCTGGCTGCCAGACCACTCGCTCAGCCACCGTTGCAGCAGGCCCCGAAAGAAAAACTCTTCCCCCAAAGCCACTACCCAGAGCATGCCGAGGAAGGTCGCCACCGCCACGAGCGCCTCCCGCCAGATCGGACCTTGCCAGCCGAGGCCGCGGATAAACCCCGTCGCCCATCCCAGCAGCAGTCCCAACGGCAGGAATGCCAGGAAATGCAGAGCACCGATGCGCCATTCCCGCTGCGTGGGCAGCCAGCCGAACCCCACCCCTTCGGCGTGCCGGATGGCGAGTGCGCTGCCGACCCCCACGCGGATCCACATCAGTTGCCCGAGCGTTTCCATTGGCGGCCAGTTGGATGGGCGGGCATAGACGTGATTCCACACCTTTGCTAGGACCACTGCCGCTATCAAAACGAGGAAGGCGGCGTCCGCCGCCCGCCGCCTCGGCAGCGCCGCGTACCAAAACGAAGCGAGCGCGGCCAGGAAGGTCAACGCCAGGAAGCGAGCGGGATCGAAAGCGCCGGTCGCGGGGGCGTACAGAAGGTAGGGGAGCAGGGCTGACACGGTCAGTGCCGCAGCCGCTCGCCGTGCGCCCAGCCGGGCCAGTCCATTACGCGCCGCTTTCCACGCCAGGCTGGCGTAGAGCGCGAGCTCGACGCACCAGGCAGCCGCGATCCAGGGATCAAGGGTCGCCCACCAGCGGTTGTCCGATGCCAGGCTCAAACGGCATCATCTTAGCAGCCGCGCCGGGCAAGCCGCGATCATGGGGATCAGAATACGTAGCGCAGGGCCAGCACGATACGTCTTCTGCCGCCATCCTGTGCCCACTGGTTGAGGAAGTTCGGGGAGCTGAGGCGAGATTCGGGGATTCCGAAGTCACGCGTGTTGCTGGTGTTGTAAAATTCGGCCCGCAACTGGAGTGTTTTGGCCTCGGTCAGTTGGATGCTTTTGAGAACGCCGACATCCACGTCCGCGATGCCGTCGGCGCGCAGGACATTCCGGCCGAGGTTGCCCAAGGGCTGCTGCGCTGTCACACGCGAGAACAACTGTGCGCCGCCCGCCCAGAACAGCTCCTCGACCCGCATGCGCGCCACGTCGAGCTTCGTGTTGGCGTTGGCCCGGATCGCGTTGCCTACTAGCGAGTCGATCCCGCTCAGCCGGTAGCCGGGGTCGGCCCCGTCCAGAACCGTGAACGGGGCGCCGGATTGAAGCGTCATGAAGGGGCTGAGCTGCCAGCCGCCCAGCAATTTGCCCAGCACCCCGTGCCGACGGCGGAAGAAGGGTATTTCGCAGACCGCGTTCACGGTGAACCGTTGCGGTCGATCGTAGCTCGAGCGGGCCCGGTCAGCCCTCCGGTTGAAGGAGTCTTGCGCGATCGCCACCTCGCCCGAAACCGCCGGGTTAAAAACGTCCGAAGCGAGGTCAATGAAGGCGCTCCAAGTGTAATGGGCCCCGAGTACCACGCCGTGCGAAAACCGTTTCTCCAGGCTCACCTGGAAGGAGTGATAAATCGAGCCGGCGGCGTTGGCGCGCAGCCGGATAACGCCTCGCGTGGGATCCACCCGGAGTGTGCCGCGGTTGTTGTTTGCCGGCAGCGTGGGGTTGCCATCGATGGTCTGGTACAGCGCGGTGCCTTTGGTCGCCAGGTAGCCGGCCCTGACCAGCCAGAACTGAAACATTTCGCGCTGGATTTGAAGCGCCCACTGTTCGGCATACGGGCTGCGGAAATCCGCTCCCACGACGGTGCGCGTGACCAGCAGGGGATTGGGGATCTCAGGCGGCGCCTGCGCGGCCTGCTGCAACCGGGCGAGGGCGCCTGCGGTCCTGGCCGGCAGGTTGATGGTGATGAGGAACGGAAACGAGCTGCCGACGTTGAACGCCATGTTCAGAAAGGCGAAATCGTAAGTGCGGGAGTAGCCTCCGCGCAGCACAGCTCTTTCGTCACCTGTGAGCCAGGCTAGGGGCGCGCGGGCTTTCGGCAGGCGATAGCTGAAGCCGAAACGCGGCCCCCAATTGTTCGTGTCCCGGCCGGGCGCCGGCTCCAGCCGGTAGGCAGGGTTGCCACCGGCGGCGGCGACGATGCGATCGTTCGCCCTTTTCAGGTCTTCGATGGGATTGCCCGGCGTTTCGTAGCGCACGCCGTAAAGAACGGTCAGGCGCGGAAGGACCCGCCACTCGTCCTGAATGAAAAAGAAGTAGTCGTCGTATCTGTAATACTGGAGGCGCTCGGCGCCGGGCAGCGGGGCGTTGATCGAAGCGGTCTGCGCCACGTCATCCACCAGATCTTGCAGCGTGTTGTAAACAAGGCGCCCGCGCGTGGAGGGCGTGACAAAGCTGGCCACATCCAGCCTGCGGAAGTCAATGCCAGTCTTGATGGCGTGCGAGCCGCGCATTGCGCCCACCGTGTACTGGAATTGGTAAGTGTTGTTGACACGGAATTGGGGCAAATTGACGGCCAGCCCGATGGCAGTGCGGGTTGCGGCCGCATTGAACCCGGTGAGGCCCAGCTCTGGAACTTCAATGCTGGGGATGAGTTCGGACTTGGGATCGGCCGCCGCGGTCGTGGACCGGAACCGCTGGTAGCCGAGCCGCAACTCGCCGTAAAGGCCGTGACCGAACGAGCTGTTCACCCAGGCCGCAGCCGCTTGCCGGGTTGCTGGCGCCAGAGTGGTCAAGCCCGGGGGCGTGGCCTGGCCGGCGCCCGAGCTGAGCTGGTCGTTGTACAGGTAGCGGCCGCCTAGGCTGTGCCGGCCGCTGAACTGGTGGTCCATACGTGCTGACCACTGCCAGTTGCCGAATCGGATGAGCGTCGAGCCGCCCAGCGTGCCCAGCGGGATCCGCACGCTCCGCGCGTCTACCGTCAGAGGGGCGAACAGATTCAGAACGGCGGCTTGCGCGGGTGGCAGGTGTTCGAGTAGCGCTTGCACGGTGGGCCGATCGCCCGCCAACTGTTGCAGCAGTTGCCAGCCCTCCTGGGTGGGTACTCCGCGGATCGTGGGGCCACTGCTCAACTGGCGGTCCGTCCAGCGCTGCAAGGATGCAAAGAAGAAAGTCTTGTTCCTGCGCAGGGGGCCGCCCAGGGTTCCGCCCATCTGGTTCTCGATGCGCAGCGGCGCCGAGTCGAATTTCGGCCGCGGCGGCGAACCCACAGGCGCTTTGTCGAGATTGGAGCGCGAATTCAGATGATTGTCGTTGTGGAAGGCGAACAGCGAACCGTGGAACTGGTTCCCCCCTCGCCTGGTCACTATGTTCACCACCGAACCGGCCGCCCGCCCGTACTCGGGCGCGAACTGGCTGGTGATCAGCCTGAATTCGGCCACCAGGTCGGGGTTGTTGAGGACCTGCGTCAACCCGGTGATCGCGGGATCGTTGGAGTCCTGCCCGTCCACCATGAAATTGTTGGAGCGAATCCTGGCACCGTTGACCGAAAAAGACACGCCGCCGGAAGCGAACTCGGCCTGCCCCGGCGAGAGTTGGCTGACTCCCGCAGCGGAGAGCGCAAGGTACAGGATATTGCGGTTGGGAGCGAGCGGCAGCTCGGAGACACGCCGGGCGTCGAAGTTCACGCTCACTTCCGCGCTCCGCGTATTGACCAGGGACGCGTCCGAGCAAACCGTGACGCTTTCCACGATTCCCGCCATTTCCAGTTTGACCTCCAGCTCCGCCGTCTGGTTCAAGTGCAGAATGATCGGGCCGCGCAGGTAGCGGGCGAACCCCGGCTTTTCCACCGTGATCTGGTATGCGCTGGCAGGCAATTGGGGGAAACGGAACCGCCCGTCCGGCCCGGTAAAGCTCTCCCGCGCCTGGCCGGTGTCCAGGCTTCGGACGGTCACCTTCGCCTCGACCACTTCCGCGCCCGAGGCGTCGCGCACGCTTCCAATGATCTCACCGGCAGTCACCTGTCCCCAACAGGCCGAAACAGCCAGCAGGATGGTCGCCTTCAACCGACGCCGCAGGTTCATAGCATCCTCCTCCAGGCACAGCAACCACGTTCTCCCGCAGGCTGCTGAAAGGCAGCCTGTGACGCGACCCCCCGGGGCGGCCTTGTTAGCCCTATCCCGCTGCGGCAAGCAGCTCGACTCATAACTTGCAGCTTACCCGCCGAGCCGTCTCCGCGACAAAAACAGTAATGCAAATTTCAAGGCTTGGGAAGCTTGAATTCTACTTTGCGTCCCTGGTTGAGTTTCTCGGAAAGCGCGCGGTCCACCAGATCCAGGGACACTTTGTTGTGTTGACCCTGCGGCGTGATGTAATGCAGCGTATCGCCCTCGACCCAGTAAGCCAGGGCCATATAAACTGAGCTGTCTTTGAGAGCGATCAGGAAAGTTACGCTTTCGGCGGGAGGCTCCACAGGCGCTCGAACGGGCGCCTGGTAAGTGGTAACTGTTTCCCGCTCCTGAGGCCTGGCCTCGCTGGCGAAATATTGGTTGATGGTCACCGGCGCAGGCGCGGGTTGCAGCGGCATCACGATGGTCACCTGAGGTTGAGGGTCCCAGTATGGGTAATAGCCGCCCACGTACACCGGCCAGATCATGGGTACAACGGCCACGCGCCGCCGAAGCCCATCCATGGGCAGCACTCCCGGGTAACCCGGCCAGCCGCTCACCGTAGCGCCCAGCCGTTGCGCAAAACTGGATTGCCCGGAAAAAGGCATCCCAGGCGGCGGCGCCGTGCCCGTACCGGGAAACACTACGTTGCCGAAGCCGTGCGGGGAACCGTACGTGCGGTGCTGGGGCCGCGCCCCGGGCTGAGCCAGGGCCGCGCCCGCAAGCAAGACCACGCCCGCAGCCAACCACAGCCTGCTTGCCGGTGCCTTCATCGTCAAGCCCCCGCTTCAGTGTAGCGCCCCGCGAGAGGTGCAGCAAGTGCCCGCCGCGCGCCTCTCATCTGGCATACTGAAGGGCGTTCCATGTCGCTGCGCTTGACACAGGACGGGCTGGCTCGCGTCGCTGTCTTTCTGGCATGCGCCTCCGCCGTTGCCGCGTTGGCTTCCATCGCCGCCTCGCAATTGCTGCTCGCGCTGGCCCTGGCTGCGCTGCTCATGTCGAACCTCCGCCTGCGCCTGCCGCCCGTGTGGTTACCGCTGGCTGTTTTCCTGGCCGGGACGCTCGTTGCCATCGCGGCCTCGGAGAACCCGGCGGCCGGGCGCCCGCAGGTGCGCAAGCTTTTCGCCTACCTCATGCTTCCGGTGGTGTATTCGGCAGTGGGGTCTTTGCGGCAGGCGCGCGTGCTCGTCGCGGCATGGGGCGCATTGGCCAGCGCTTCCGCGCTCGTGGCCCTAGGGCAATTCGTGCAGAAAGCGTACAGGGTGCGCACAGAGGGGGTGGGCTTCTATGAATACTACGTCGGCGAGCGCATCAGTGGCTTCATGAGCCACTGGATGACCTTCGGCGCCCAGATGATGATCGTGGTGCTGATGCTGGTGGCATTCCTGCTGTTTTCGGTCTCGGCGCGAGGCCATCTGCGCTGGCCGGGGATCCTGGCGGTCGCGTTGATCGCGGTGGCGCTGGTGCTGAACATGACGCGCAGCATCTGGCTGGCTTCCGGCGTCGCGGCCCTGTACCTGGTCTGGCACTGGAAGCGGCACCTGCTGTGGCTAGCCCCGGTCGCCCTCGCCGCCGTCCTGGCAGCGGGACCGGGCTCCGTGCGCACGCGCCTGATCTCCATTGTCCAGCCGCGGCAGGAGGTGGACTCCAACCTGCACCGCATCGTGTGCTGGCGGACCGGCCTGCGCATGGTGCAGGCTCATCCCTGGCTGGGCCTGGGTCCCGAAGTCGTGCGGCTCCGCTTCAACGAGTATGTGCCACCGGATGCCCCGCAGCCGCTGCCTCGCGGCTGGTACGGCCATCTGCACAACCTGTACCTGCATTACGCAGCCGAACGCGGCATCCCAACCGCCATGGCCCTGGTTTGGCTGCTCGCGCAGGCCTTCTGGGAGTTGAACCGCGCCGCACGTCGTGCAGAATTGGCCGCGCCCGAGGCCCGTTTTCTTCTGCACGGCGCTGCCGCCTGCGTGCTCGCTATCGCGCTAGCAGGCTTTTTCGAGGTCAACCTCGGGGATAGCGAGGTTTTGATGCTGTTTCTGGCCGTGCTCGCTTGCGGCTACCTTGCGCGCGAGCGGGTGGAGGTGGGGCGTGCCTGAGACACTGCGCGATCGCGAGATCGTTCTCGCGGGCGGCTCGGGAGGATTGGGCCAGGCCGTGGCTGCGTTGCTCGCGGCTGAGGGGGCCCGCTTGATCGTCGGATTCCGGTCCAACGTCGAACGCGCCCGCCGATTGGAGTCGCTCGGGGTCCGCCTTGTCCAGGCAGACATCACGCTCGCCGCCGACCGGCAACGTTTGCTCGACGCTGCACCTGCCCTTTACGGCTTGGTGGTGTTGGTGGGCGAAGCGGCGCGAGTCTCCGATGGGGCGCAGTGGGAAACAGTCCTCAAGCGCTCGCTCGAGGTCAACCTCGCAGGCCCGCTGGCTCTGGCCCGAGAGGCCGCCGAACGCATGCAGGCCGCAGGCACCCCGGGCGCGATCGTCCTGTTCTCCACCATGCAGGCTGTGGGCCTTTTCCCCGGTTCGCTTCCTTACGCCGCCCCAAAGGCAGGCCTGCTGCACGGCGCTCGCGTTCTGGCTCGCGAATACCGCGGGCCGGCCAACATTCGCATCAACCTGGTTTGCCCAGGAGTGATCGCGGCCGGCATGGCCGAGGCCTCGATCGCCTCGGGCAAGTACGACCGCTACTTGCGCGAAGGCATCATTCCGCGCTTCGGCCGCGCCGAAGACGTCGCGCGGGCCGTACGCTTCCTGCTCGAGCCCGACAACTACATTACCGGCCAGGTCCTCGTAGTGGACGGTGGTCTTACCCTTTGACGAGGGTGACTACTTCCGCCCGCCAGGCTTGACCTTCTTGATCAGCGCGGAGGCCTTCTTGAGGTCCTCCTCGTTCTCGAAAGCCATCACCGAGCAGTATTTGCGGCCGATGACCTGAGTGACGAGGAAGGCCAGGTTGATTCCCGCCCCGGCCATCGCCTCGGCGATGGCGTGCCCGAGGCCCGGCCGGTCGTCGCCCTCGACCAGCAGCGTGGGCATCTCCAGCGGGGCGAGGCCCGCCTGTTGCGCCGCCGCGGTGGCTTTCTTCCCCGTGACGGGGTAAAGCTCGATGGCCGCCCTGGCGGGATCGCCGGGGAACCGGTAGCCCATGACCACCCTCAGGCTCGCGCCGGCCTCGGCCAGCGGCTTCAGCGTAGCCGCCAGAACGCCGGGCTGGTTGGGGACTTCTGCGCGCCAAAGCAGGATTCGCTTGATGGATACCGCCATATTCACCTCCGCCGCAATCCTTTGCGGTTGCGCCCTCAATTGTAGTGCAGGCGCGGCTCCGGGACAATGAATTTTGCTCTTGCCTGCCGGCGCAACAGTGGCTCGGTGAGCCAGGCGGCTTCAGCGCGGGTTCTGCGCGGGGGCCAGCGAGAAGTACTCGAAGAACCGTCTTTTCCTGGTCACCGAGATGGCGGGCAGCTCGAGCAGCGAGCGAGCCAGGTCGGCGAAGTGCTGACCGAGCTTGGACGCCTCGCTCAAAGGCTGCCCGGCCATGATCGCCTGGTGGACCGCTGCGTAATCGTTGGGAATCGAGGTGCGGATGGCTGCGCCCAGCATCTGCTCGATCTGCTCGCGCGAAAGCAGGCTGCGGGGATGCGCGCGGTTCAGGATGATCTCGACGCGGTTGGCCAGCTCCAGGCCCCGCAGAAAGCGCAGTTTTTCCGCCCCGAGATGAAGCGCCGGGATCTCTGGGGTGGCCACCATGAAGATGCGCCCGGATTCGCGCAGGATCTCGAGCGAATACTTTTCCATCATGCCCGAGTGATCCACGCAGATGACCTTGTAGAACCTCCGGGCGAAGGCCAGCATCATATGCAGCTGCGCAGGATCCACGCGCAGGCCCGGGTCCAGGCGGCCGGTGGGCAGCACATCCAGCGTTCCGATCGGCCAGACGAGCCTCGCCCACACGTCCTGGTCCAGGTGATCGGCATGCTCGATGGCGTCAATGATCGAGTAACGCGGGTTGAGTTTGAGCAGGAAGCCGACGATGCCGCTGTTCAGGTCGAAATCCACCAGTAGCACGCTGGTGTCCGGGATGCGCGAGAGCGCCACCGCGGTGTTCAACGCCACGGTGGTCGCACCCACGCCGGGCTTGGAGGGCAGGAACGAATAGAGGCGGTCAATGGTGCGGGTGCGGCCGTCCAGAAGTTTCTGGATCCGGCCCAGCGCCTCACGCAATTTGTCGGGATGGAGCGGCCAGGTGAGCACCTCGCGCACGCCCGCCCGCATCAGCTCCAGCAACACGCTGGGGTCGCAGGAGTGCACGATCGCCACCATGGGCGTGCCGGCGGCTTTCTTTTCCAGTAGCGAGGCCACCACCTGGAAACGCTGCGGCGATTCGTAGCTGAGGAAGACGGCCTCGACGGTGCGCTCGGCCAGGAGCCGCTCCAGCTCCACGGCATCGGGGTAACGGTTGAGGTGGAGCACCACGCCGGCCATCCGGCTGTCCAGGATGGCCCGCTCCAACGCCGGCCCCATCTCCTGATCCGGGCAAATGATCGCTACGCGCAGCATGACGCTCCCTGCCCGCCTTATCGGGCTTTTGCTGGGAGCGGGCAATCGGTACAGGAACCGAATCTAGGCGAGGAAAAACCTGAACGGGCGGCGCCGCTCGCCTTACTTCATGGCGCGCTCCAGATTGGCCCCAATGGCGTCCCAATCCAGATTGCGGAAGAACGCGTCAATGTAGCTGGCGCGGGCCACGCCGTAATCCAGGTAATAGGCGTGCTCGTAAACGTCCAAGGCGATAATCGGAACTGCGTTCCATACCGGGTAGGTGTTCTGCCCATCGCCCGCGTAATTGAACAGGTAGCCCCAATCGCGGTCCCAGGCCGTCCAGGCCCAGCCGCGCGAAGCCATGCCCGTTGCCTTGAGGTCGGTGCGCCAGGCGTCCACCGAGCCGAAATGCTGCTCGAAAAGCTTGCGCAGCTCGGGCGGGGGATCGCCGCCGCGGCCGCCCAGGTGGCCGAAGTACAGTTCGTGATTCTTGACGCCGCCGATGGCGAATGTCAGGTCCACCTTGAGCGAGCGCAGATCGCTGAAGGTCTGGTTGGCCGAAGCGCGGTCGGCCGCCTCCAGCTTGCTCATGATCTCGTTGTACTTGTTCACGTATCCCTGGTAGAGCTTGTAGTGCTCGGTCATGGTGCGGGCGGAGATGCCGTCCAAATCCCGCATGATGTGGTCGAAGTTTTTCGCGACCCACTGGTGCGCCATAGGTATTCCTCCTTGCCTGAGGATAGGATGCGCCAACTCCTTCCGCGGTCGCACAATCCGGGCTACGGCAGCCGGATTACGGCAACGGAGAGCCCGGCGAGACGCCACCTTCAGGCCTGGCCGCCGCCGGCCTGTTCGAAAGCGTAAGCCAGCCTCAGCATTCCCGCCTCGTCGAAGTGGCGGGCCAGGATCTGCATCCCCACCGGCAGGCCCTCGCGGGTGCGCCCGCAGGGCACGCTCATGCAGGGGATGCCTGCCAGGCTCCCAGTGATGGTGTAAATGTCGGAAAGATACATGGCCAGCGGGTCGGCGATTTTCTCGCCCAGGCGGAAGGCGGGGAAGGGGGAAACCGGCGTTACGATGGCGTCCACTTCGCGGAAGGCTTGGGTAAAATCGCGAGCGATGAGCGTGCGCACCTTCTGCGCTTTCAGGTAATAGGCCTCGTAGTAGCCCGCGCTGAGCACATAGGTGCCCAGCATGATCCGCCGCTTGCATTCGGCGCCGAAGCCCTCGCCCCGGCTGTTGCGGTACATCTCGCTCAAGGTTTCCGAATGGGGTGAGCGGCGCGTGTAGCGCACGCCGTCGTAGCGCGCCAGGTTCGAGCTGGCTTCGGCGGTGCAGATGATGTAGTAGCAGGCGATGGCGTACTCGGTGTGCGGCAGGCTGATTTCGTGGATTTGGCAGCCCAGCTTTCGCAGCACCTCGACGCCGCGCGCGATGCAATCGCCGGTCTCGCTGGTCAGATCCTTGAAATACTCGCGCGGCAGGCCGATTTTCATGCCGCGCACGTCTGCCTCGAGCGCGGCCACATAATCGGGCATGGGCGCGAAGGCCGAGGTCGAGTCCATAGGATCGCGCCCGGCGATGACCCCGAGTAGAAGCGCTGCGTCGCGCACGTTGCGCGCGAAAGGCCCAATGTGGTCGAGCGAACTGGCGAACGCCACCAGGCCGTAGCGGCTCACTCGGCCGTAGGTGGGGGTGACGCCCACCACGCCGCAGAAGCTGGCCGGCTGGCGGATGGAACCGCCGGTGTCCGATCCGAGGGCCACCACCGCCGTGCCCTGGGCCACGGCGGCAGCCGAGCCCCCGCTGGAGCCGCCGGGCACCCGGTCCGGCGCGATCGGGTTGCGCACGGGGCCGAACGCCGAGTTCTCGTTGGACGAGCCCATGGCGAACTCATCACAGTTGGTCTTGCCCAGGATGACGGCCCCCGCCTGCTCCATGCGGATCACCGCCGTGGCATCGTACGGCGGAATGTAGTGTTCGAGCAGGCGCGAGGCGCAGGTGGTGCGGACACCTTTGGTCAGGATGACGTCCTTGACCGCCACGGGCACCCCGGCCAGCGGCCCGGGATCCTCGCCCGCAGCCAGCTTTTCATCCACGCGGCGTGCAGCTTCCAGCGCTCGCTCCGGGCAGAAGTGCAGGTAGGCGTTGGTCTTCGGGTTTTCGGCCTGGGCGAATTCCAGCGCGGCTTGCGCCAGCTCGACTGCCGAGAACCGGCGCTTGCGCAGGCCATCCCTGACTCGTTCGACCGTCAGCTCGCGGATCTCGCTGCCCGTCACTTTTCGATCACCTTGGGAACTTTGAAGTACCCGGCTCCGGCCAGGGGCGCATTGGCCAGCGCGGCTTCCGCTCCCAGCGTCGGTCCTTCCACGTCGTCGCGCAGCGTGGCGGTTTCTTCGGCCTCGTAGAGCACCTGCGCCATGGGCTCCACGTCGCGCGTGTCCAGCTGGTTCAGCTTGTCCATGTAAGCGAGGATCGCGCCCAGCTCGGCGCACATGCGCGCCACTTCCTCGTCGGTCAGTCGCAAATTGGCCAGATCGGCCACGTAGCGGACTTCCTGCTCACTTATCTTCAC
>JBMFPL010000004.1:0-22559 GCA_049969115.1 Bryobacteraceae bacterium
GCAGGGGCGGCAAGGCATCGCCGCCCGGACGGAACCAGCCGCGCCATAGCGCCAGCGCCACCAGCGCGAGCCCGAGGGCCTGGAAAACACCCTTGCGCGCCAACCCCAAGGTGGCCGCCACGAAGACGAGCTGGCTGAGGCAGGCCGATCCCGCCGCGAGGGCGCAGAGATGTCGTTCTTCCCTATAGAAGGCAAGTCCGAGGGCTCTCAGGAGCAGATTACCCAGAGCGAGGGCGGCTGCAATGGTCAGGGCAGCGCCGTAAAGGATGTGAAAGGCCTGCGGCATCAGCCAACGCCCGCGCCGGGCATCATTCCAGGAACCCGGCGCTCCTGAGGATGAAGCCCAGGCGCGCGCCATCCTGCGGCGCCACCCAGGGCTTGTCGATCTCCAGCGTCACGTAGTTGTGCAGGTCCGTGCGCAACCACTCCGTGGGGACGGGTTTTTCCAGACGGAATTCGCCACCTTTTTCATAGCGCGAGCGGTCCAGGAGCCGGCCGTTCACCCAGACCCAGATCACCACCGGGCCGCGCTGCGCGAAAGTAACCTCTGGGATAGCGAATTCCATGACGAAGCGGAGGCGCCCGGTGCTGGCAAGACGGAACACCAGCTCAGCGCGCGGCTCCAGCCAGCGCCAAGCCCCGCCTTCCAGATGACGGCTCACGCCGCGCACGAAGTGCGCCTCGGCGTTGGGCGCGTTCATGCTGATGAAGTGCGTGAGCGGGCTGGGTTCGGGCGCGGTCATGGGTCGCCGCTGCACGGGCGGAGCATAGTAGTCGGGGATGCTGGCGCAGCCCGCCAGCAACATGGCCACTGCGATCCAAGCTGCGCGAGCCCGCACGAAACAGCGAGTATAGCCGAGTCTCATGCGCGGCTTCCAGCCTCAAACGTTCTCGGGGACGACGTATGGCTCCCGGTAGCGGCGTGTGAGGAGCTGGTCCGCCTCGGGATCGTTGACGAAGCACTCGCGGGCCGGATCGAAGCGGAGCTTGCGACCCGTGCGGTAGCTGATGTTGGCCAAATGGCAGAGAGCGGCCGAAAGGTGCCCTTCCTCGATATCGCAGAGCAGGTCGGTGTGACGGCGGCTGCGCACGGCGGCCAGAAAGTTCTCGATCAGCGGCGTGGTGTCCCACCTCTGTGGTTCGAGGAACTTCATCTGAGCGGCCAGCTCCGTCTTTTCGCCCCGGTAGATCTGGAAACCCTCTAGATCGAGCGACATGACACCGTCGCTGCCGAAAAAAATGTTGCCGATGAAGTTCTGGCCGTCGCGGACGAGGCTGGCCTCGCCCGTGGTCAACAATCCGCGGACTTCGAACACCAGCAGGCAGTCGCCGTAATCGAATTCGGCGATCTGCGTGTTGGGCGTCTCCTGGTCGTCGTCGTAGACGTACTTGCCGCCGGTGGAGTGGACGAGGGGCGGCAACGTCTGCTTGCCCAGTCCCCAGCGGGCGAGATCCATCTCGTGGACGCCCTGGTTGCCGATGTCGCCGTTGCCCGTGTCCCAGAACCAGTGCCAGTTGTAGTGGAAGCGATTAGGGTTGAAGGGGCGCCAGGGCGCGGGGCCCAGCCAGAGGTCGTAGTTGACGCCGGGGGGGACAGGGCCGTCGGGCTGCCGGCCGATCGAGCGGCGCCGCTTGTAACACAGTCCCTTGGCCATGTAAATCTTGCCGATCGCTCCCTGATGCAGCAGTTCGATGGCGCGGCGCTTGTGGGCGATGCCGCGGCTCTGCATGCCGACTTGCACGATACGCCGGTACTTGCGAGCCGCCTCGATCATCTTGCGCCCTTCCCATACGTTGTGGCTGGCGGGCTTTTCCACGTAGACGTCCTTGCCCGCCTGACAGGCCCAGATGGTTTGCAGCGCGTGCCAGTGGTTGCAAGTGGCGATGGAGACCACGTCCACCTCGCGGTCTTCCAGCAGCTTGCGGAAATCCTGGTAAACCCTGGGCTTGAATCCCTGGACTTTTTCGGCCAGCGTCACGGCGCGCTCGGACTGCGCATCGTCAATGTCGCAAATCGCGACCACGCGGGCGTTTGGGCGCGACCCGAAAATCGAAATGTGATCGCGGCCGCGCCCGCGGACGCCAGTCACGGCCACGTGGATGCGGTCATTGGCGCCCAGCACGGGCGCCGCGGCGGTAGCGATGAGGAAAGTCCTGCGATCCATGGCTCCTGTCAGCTCCGGCTACCAATCATCGCATGCGACGGGCGCCCCGTGCTACAATCGGCGTGCTATGACGCGCAAAGAGTTTCTGCGCACGGCAGCCAGCGCGCCCGCCCTGCTGACCCAGGCGGGCAAGCGACGCAACCTGGTCTTCATCCTCAGCGATGATCACCGCTACGACTTCATGAGCTGCGCGGGCCACCCGTTTCTGAAGACGCCCAATTTGGACCGCATGGCGCGCGGCGGCGTCTGGTTCCGCAACGCCTTCGTCACCACCTCGCTGTGCTCCCCCTCGCGCGCCTCGATTTTGAGCGGGCTCTACGTGCACGCGCACGGCGTCACCGACAACATCACGCCCCTGCCTCCGCACGTTGTCACTTTTCCCCAGATACTCCAGAAGCACGGCTACCGGACCGGCTACATCGGCAAGTGGCACATGGGCGGGGAGTCCGACGATCCGCGGCCCGGCTTTGACCGCTGGATCAGCTTCCGCGGGCAGGGCGTCTACTATAACCCGGTCCTCAACTTCGACGGGCAGCGACGCCAGGTTAAAGGTTACGTGACCGATATCCTCACCGAGGAGGCGCTGAAGTTCATCGAGGAAAACAAGGGGCGGCCCTTCCTGCTCTATCTGGGTCACAAGGCCGTTCACCACGAGTTCTTGCCTGCCGAACGTCACAAGCAACTCTACTCGGACGTCCCCCTGCCCTATCCCAAATCCATGGCCAACACGGAAGAGAATTACCGGGGAAAACCGGACTGGGTCAGGCGGCAGCGTAACTCCTGGCATGGCGTGGACGGCATGTATGACCGTAAGATCCCTTACGATCAGTTCTACCGGGATTACTGCCGCACCTTGATGGCCCTGGATGAAAGCGTGGGCAAGATCCTGGACGCGCTCGAGGAAAAAGGGCTGCTCAACGACACGCTGGTCATTTACATGGGCGACAACGGCTTCATGTTCGGCGAGCACGGCCTCATTGACAAGCGGGCCATGTACGAGCCCTCCATCCGCGTCCCCATGATCGCCCACTGCCCGGATCTTTTCGAGGGTAATCGCCAGGTGACGGGGATGGCGCTCAACCTCGATATCTGCCCGACCATGCTGGATGCAGCAGGCATCCCGGTGCCGCGGGGACTGCACGGGCGCTCGCTGTTGCCCTTGGCGCGGGGCGCTAGCGAGTGGCGCAGGGAATTCGTCTACGAGTATTACTGGGAGCGGGATTTCCCGCAAACGCCCACCGTGGTGGGGTTGCGCACGGACCGTTATAGCTTCATGCAATATCACGGGATCTGGGATCTGGACGAGCTTTACGACATCCAGAAAGATCCCGACCAGATGCACAATCTGCTGGGCGAGGTGCGAATCACCACGCAGGCCGGCCGCCTGTTCAACCGCATCCGGGATCCCGAGTTGAAGAAACTTGTGGCGGACTTACAGGGCCGACTCTGGAAGATTCTCGCGGAAACCGGCGGCCGGCGCGAGCCCACGTGGAAGGCCTGAGGCGCCCGCGGCCGGCGCACCTGCCGGCGTGATGGTCCGGGAGCGACGGCAGCGGTGGGACGGCGCCGATCAACTTACAGGGCCCGATGAGCCGAACACGCGGGCGCCGCCCGGTTTCCGCTTGCCGCGTGCCGCAAGCCCGGCTCAGGGATGAGCGATGGCGGGTAGCGGCAGCCAGGTCAAGCGCAGCTTCCACCCCGATTCGCCAGGACGGTTTCGCAGAAATCGCCCGCTGCCGGGGCACGAGGTGAACCGGCCGCGCCGAAGGGGCCCCATCGCGCTTGCCCCAGCGGCTTCTCCCGGTTGGCGGCGAACCTGGGAGCCCGGAGCTGGCGAACGGGGCGTGGCGGGGGCGAAACGAACGCGCGGGTGGGGCCACGGCCTGCCGTCCGACGGCCAGGCCGTGGCACGCAGCCCCACCACACGCGCCAGGCCGGGGGTTACTGGCCTTTGCTCTCGAAGAGGTAGCGGCCGGAGCCGACCTCGAAGATGATCTCGTCCCGGTTCTGCCTGCCCGCGGTGATGCCAGGGGCGCCCGGCACGAACTGGTCGCCCTTCCAGATGGTGCGCCCGGACTCGGTGACCTCAATGTTCTGCCAGTTGTTCAGCTTGGGCAAATGCACTTCGGCCGTGCTGCCAACCGGGATCGCGGTCTCCAGGCGAAAGCTTTCGGGCGTGCGGCTCCAGCGAGAGAGCACCTGGCCGCGCAGCGTCTCGAGATCGCCCGAGGCCCATTCCAAATCGCGCACCGCGCCGGGCGCGATGCGGATGCGCTCGAACCCAGGTTTCTCGGGATCGAGGTCAATGCCAGCGAGCGCCTTGTAAAACCAAGCACCCACGCTGCCGAACATGGGGTGATTGTGGGAGTTCATGCCGGGACCGGTCTTGTTCTGCCACAGCTCCCACAAGGTCGTGGCACCGTTTTCCACCATGTAACCCCAGCTCGGGTAAGTGGTCTGCGTGGCCAGATCGTAGGCCAGGTGTGTCTGGCCCTGGCGGGTGAGCAGCTCCATGATGTATTTCGTGCCGATGATCCCGGTGGTCAGGTGCGTGTTGTTCCGGTAGATGATGTCGTCGCGCAGGCGCGAGGAGACAATGCCTTGCTGCTCCTTGGGAACCATGTCCAGGTACAAGGGCAGCGTCAGCGCGGTCTGGGTGCCGTTGGCATAAGTGCCGTCGGGGTTGAGGAAGCGCTTGTTGAAGGCGTCGCGAATTTCAACGGCCAGTCTGGCGTAAGTTTCTGCGTCGCCTTTGCGGCCGAGGATCTCGGCCATGCGCGAGGTCAGGCGGGCGCTGTAGTAGTAATAGAAGGTCGAGACTAACTCGCCGGGGGTCCGCTCGATCGGCACCCAGTCACCGTAGTAGCTGTAACTCAGGATGCCGTCTTTGGCCCGCGAGCGCTGGAAGTCGGTCCATGCCTTGACCCCTTCGAAGTGTTCTTCCAGCACGCGGCGGTCGCCCTGGTAGAGGTAGAGGTACCAGGTAATGAGCGGGTATGCGGCGCCCCATGCCGGATCGGCGGGCCGGCGGCCGTACTTGTGGGGTACAGTATCGGTGACACTTCCGTCAGGTCCCTGGATGTCGCGGATGTTGCGCAGGAAATTGGCATAGAAGGCGGCGGAATCGTAGTTCCACAGCGCCGATTCGGTGTAAAGGTGCGCGTCCGCCATCCAGCCCATGCGCTCGTCGCGCTGGTCGCAATCGGTAGGCACGCTGTGGACGTTGCTGCGGATGCCCCAGAGAATCAGGTGCTGGATGCGGTTGAGGATCTGCTTGGAGGCGACAAAGTTGCCGTGCGGGCGGATATCGCTGTGCACCACGCGGCCGCGGATGCTATCGAGGCGCGGGGTACCGGGGAAACCGGTCACCTCAACATAGCGGAAGCCGTGGTAAGTGAAACGGGGCTCCCAGACTTCCTCGTCGCCGTCGCCGCGGAGGATATAGACGTCGGTGGCGCGGGCGCGGCGAATGTTTTCGACGTTGATCATGCCGTCGTCGTAGACCAGCTCGGCGTGCCGCAGACGGACGGCTGTGCCTCGCGGGCCGCGGACCCGGAGCTGGCACCAGCCCGCGAAGTTCTGCCCCATGTCGAACAGGTAAACGCCGGGCCGCGGATTCCACATCCTGAGCGGCACGATGGTGTCGGTGATTCGGATGGGCGGCATCATCTGGGCGGAGAGCTTGCCTTTGGGCGGGTCAACCAGGGTGGCCGGTTGCCAGCCGACATCCACGAAGCCGGGGCGGTCCCAGCCGGGGCTTTCCTGCCGGGCGTCGTAGGTTTCCCCGTCATAGATGCTGTCGGAAAGGATCGGTCCCTGGCGAACCTTCCATGAACCGTCGGTAACAATTTCGGCGCGCTGCCCGCCCTCCATTTCGACATTCAATTGAAGCAGAGCCGCACGCGAGCCGTACCAGCCCTGACCGAGAATGATGCCCAGGGCGTTGGTTCCCTGCCGCAGCAAGTTGGTGACATCGTAGCCGGTGTAGAGGACGCGCTTGTCGTAGGTAGTCCAGCCGGGGTCGAGCACGTGGTCGCCGACCTTCTGCCCGTTGATGCGCAGTTCGTAGTAACCCAAGCCGGAGATGAAAGCGTGGGCACGCAGGGGCCGCGCGGGCAGCGTGAATTCCTTGCGGAGCTGGTTGGCACCTCCGATCCAGCGGCCCTTCCAGTCGGATGGGTTGAGCAATCCCATCGTGAAGCGAGCGGCGCGGCTGTACGGGCTGGCCTGCCCGCCGGCGTCCCACCAGCGGACCTTCCAGTAGTAAGTACGGCCGCTTTCCAGCGGCTTGCCGTTATATTCGACGTGCGTGGACTGGGATCCCTCCACGCGGCCGCTGTCCCAGACGTCGCCGGCGTTGACCTCCGGCCGCGTGGAGACCAGGATCTGCCAGGCCGTCTGGCGCTGGTCGCGCTGGCTGTGCTCGAGCACCCAGGAAAAGCGCGGCTTGGGGGTATCCACCACCTCGGGATTGACGAGGTACTCGGTGCGGAGCCCGGTGGGCGGCTGGGGCTGCGCGAGCAGGATGGCCGCCGCGCTGAATAAAAATGCGATCTTTCTTGAAAGCATAGGCTTCCTCTCCGAAAGGCCAATTGTACTGAAAGCGCGTTGGCCGGGGAGAGGCTCAAACCAGGTCGAAACTTTGCCCGCGTGTGGGAATGACGGCTTGCAGATCGTATCGTTCGCGGATGGCGCGGGCCAGCGCTTCGGCCTGCGCAGGCTCCCCGTGCACCAGAAAGACGCGCTTGAGGCCGGGCACGATGGGCTTCATCCAGGTGAGCAGCTCCTGCTGGTCGGCATGTCCGCTGAGCTCGTTCAGGGTTTCGACTTCGGCGCGCAGGCGCATGGGTTCGCCGAAGATGGAAACCTCGGGCAGCTTGTCCACCAGTTTGCGGCCCAGGGTGTCGGCGGCCTGGAAGCCGGTGATGAGTACGGTATTGCGGGGGTCCTCGATGTTGTTCTTCAGGTGATGCAAGATGCGCCCGGCTTCACACATGCCCGAGGCGGAAATGATGACGAAGGGGCCGCGCAGGTCGTTCAGGGCCTTCGATTCGGCCACGTCCTTGATCAGTTTCAGGCGGGGGAACTGGAAAGGATCCTGTCCCTGGTCGACGTAGCGGCGCGTATCCTGGTCGTAAAGCTCGGCGTGCTTGCGAAAGACCTGGGTGATTTCCACCGCCAGCGGGCTGTCCAGGAAGATGGGGATGGAAGGGATGCGACCGGCGTCGGCCAGCTCGTGCAACAGCAGGACGAGTTGCTGGGCGCGGCCCGCGGCGAAAGCGGGGACGATCACTTTGCCGCCGCGTGCGCAAGTGCGGTTGATGACGTTGGCCAGTTTGTCGGCGACGACTTCCGCGGGCTTGTGAAGGCGCGCCCCGTAGGTGCTTTCCAGAATGAGGTAGTCGGCGGGAGGCAGCGGCTCGGGATCGCGGGTGATAGGCAGGTTCTTGCGCCCCACATCGCCCGAAAAAACCAGGCGAATTCGCTTCTGGTTCTCTTCCAGCGTGATGAAGAGCGCCGCCGAACCCAGGATGTGACCCGCGTCGTAGAACTCCCAGCTCAGGCCATCGCCCACGGCGATCCTGGTGCGCATGGGCGCAGGGCGGAACAACGGCAGGACCGCCTCGGCGTCGGCCACGGTGTACAGCGGCTCCACGCGCTCGGCCGGGGCGTGCAGGTTCAGGGCGCGGCGCCGCTCGGCGCGCTTGTTCAGATACTCGGCGTCCTTCTCGTGCAGGTGACCCGAGTCGCGCAACATCGGATCGCAGAGGTCCACGGTGGCTTCGGTGGCGTGGATGGGGCCGGCATACCCCTGGCGCACCAGCGTGGGGAGGTTTCCGCTGTGGTCAATGTGGGCGTGGGAAAGCAGTACGGCGTCCACGGAATCGGGGCGGAAAGGAAATTCCGTGTTGCGCTGCCAGGCCTCTTTGCGCCGGCCCTGATAAAGGCCGCAATCCAGCAGGTAACGGCGGCCGTTGACGCGGAGCTCGTGCATGGAGCCGGTGACGGTCTGTACCGCGCCCCAGAAAATCAGTTTCATAAGAGCCAGCATAGCAACCAGCGCCCGTTGTATGATCCAAGCTGTGACGGGAGGAAACATGAAGACGGGCGAACTGGCAAGACGAGACTTTCTGCGTAGGGCGACGGGTGTGGTGGCGGCGCCCGCCATGCTGGCGCAACGCGGAGCTAACGAGCGGCTGGGCGTGGCCGTGATCGGCGTGGGGACCCGCGGCTTCCAGTTGCTGCGCGAAGCGCAGGCCGTGCCCAACACGGAGATCCGCGTCATCTGCGACCTCTACGACGGCAACCTGCGGCGGGCCAAGGAATTCACCACCAACCAGAAGGTGCGCCTCACCAAGGCCTGGGAGGAGGCGGCAGCCGATCGTGACGTGGACGTGGTCATCATCGCCACGCCCGATTTCTGGCACGCGCCCATGGTGATCGCCGCCGCCGAGGCCAAAAAGGATATTTACGTGGAGAAGGGCTGGTGCACCAAGCTCGAGGACGCCAAGCGCATGCGCCAGGCGGTGAAGGACAACAAAGTGGTGATGCAGCTCGGTCACCAGTACAACAGTCTGCCCACTTTCCACAAAGCGCGCCAGATCTACCAGTCCGGCGCGCTGGGCAAGGTGCCGCTGGTGCGCACTTACATTGACCGTACCAACCCGTGGCCCGAGTGGCAGTTCTACACCGCTTACAACATCCAGCAGCCGCCCAAGGACGCCGGTCCCGAAACCATTGACTGGGAACGCTTCATCGCGAACGCAACCAAGCGGCCGTTCGACGTGGAACGGTTTTTCAAGTGGCGCTGCTGGTGGGAGTATTCCACCGGCATAGCCGGCGATCTGATGAGTCACCTGTGGGACTCGGTCAACTTTGTCATCGGCATGGGAATCCCGGAGAGCTGCGTGACCCAGGGCAATCTCTATTTCTGGCACGACGGGCGCGACGTGCCCGACATGTGGCACGTGCTCTTCGATTACCCGAAGCGCGAGCTGGCCATCACCTTCGCCTGCTGCTTCCACAACCGGCACGTGGGCGAGGTCATCCAGTACTTGGGGCGCGAGAAAACGCTGGAGGTTTCACCGCAGTTCTGCCGGACTTACGTCGCCGAGTGGAAGCCGGAGTTCAAAGAGCGCCTGGCGGAGGCGCGCAAACTGGCGGAAAAGGCGGGCATTTCGCCCATGGACATGCCGGTGCCGCCCGATTACTCATTCAAGAAAGGCGAGCTCGAAGTCTCCAGCCACATGGAGAATTTCTTCGAGTGCGTGCGTACGCGCCAGGAGCCGCGCTGCGGGGTGGACCGCGCCTTCGAGGAGGCGGCCACCATCTGCATGTCGGTGGAGGCTTACCGGCAGCAGCGACGCGTGCGCTGGGATGCGGAGCGGGAAGAGATCGTCTAGGACACCGCGGCGGGCGCCCGGCGCGCCAGGGATTTCAACCAGTCGGTGAAAGCGACCTGCGCAGGAGGGAGGAAGGCGCGCCGCAGGCGCGCATAGCCGATCCGGCGCAGGGGGCGGCCGCGCAGCGGCACGAGGCGGCAGCCGGCGGCTTGGCAGGCGGCCATGGCCGGCAGGACGCTGACACCGAAACCGGCCTTGACGAGGGCGGCGATGCTTGCGAACTGGTCGGTCTCGAACAGGTAGCTGGAGTCACGAAGCGCCCGGCGGCAGAGGGTGAGGACCTCATCGCGGAAGCAGTGGCCGTCGCGCAGGACCAGCCAGCGCTCGCCACGCAACGCTCTGGGGTCGATTTCCGCAGCGCTCGCCAGCGGATGATCGGGAGGCAGGGCCACCAGCAAGGGTTCGCGTAAGATCTCGGCGCAGATCAGATCGGGCGCGCGCACCGGCAGGCTGACGATGGCTAGGTCCAGATCGCCGGCCTGCAAGCCTTCCAGCAGGCGAGCGGTCACATCTTCCACCAGCCGGAGCTCGATTTCCGGGTGGCGGCTGCGGAACTGGGCGACGCGGCCCGCCAGCAAGTAGGGCAGCACGGTGGGGATGGCTCCCACCACCAGTCGCCCGGCAGCGTGCGTGCGGAGGGACTCCAGGGACTGGCGGGCGTCGGCCACCTCGCGCAGGATGTTGCGGGCATGGATCAGCAAGCGTTCGCCAGCGACGGTCAGGCGGACGCCGCGCGCCAGGCGTTCAAACAGGGGGAGGCGCAGCTCACGTTCCAGTTGGCGGATCTGCTCGGAGAGGGTGGGCTGGGAGACGTGCTCCCGCGCGGCGGCCCGGCTGAAGCTGCCGGCTCGGGCGACGGCCAGGAAATAGCGCAACTGCCGGAGGTCCATAGGAAAATCCTATAGTTATTATCGTTGCGATCGGCTTCCTCGAATCAAGCCTCCCGTCTTAGCATGGAGGCAGAGCGCATTCTCAGGCTACATCGCGTCAGACAAGGAGGCAAGAGGATGTTTCTGCGCATCGACCGTCTGCAAGTGGAACTGCCTGCAGCGCGCGAGGCTGACCCGCGCGCGGCGGCCGCCGTCCAGGAGCTTTTGGGCGGCCGTTTCGGGGAGATGTCCACCCTGATGAACTACATGTACCAGTCGTTCAACTTCCGCAATCGCGAGAAGTTGCGTCCCTACTACGAGCTGATCGCCAACATCGCCACCGAGGAACTGGGGCACATCGAGCTGGTCTCGGCCAGCGTGAACATGCTGCTCAACGGCCCGCGCCAGGACTTCGACCGGTCCGAGGATCCGGCGCAGTCGCCCTGGAAAGGGTTGCCCGCGGGCTTCAACCCGCACCACTTCATCGTGACCGGGCAGGCCACGCTGGTGGGCAACTCGCTGGGCCAGCCCTGGCGTGGCGATTACGTATTCTCCTCGGGGAACCTGATTCTGGACCTGCTGCACAACTTCTTCCTGGAGAACGGGGCGCGGCTCCAGAAACTGCGCGTCTACGAGATGACGGACAACCCGGCGGCGCGCGAGATGCTTGGCTACCTGTTCGTGCGCGGCGGAGTGCATGCGCTGGCCTACGCCAAGGCGCTCGAGCAGTTGACCGGCGTGGACATGAAGAAAATGCTTCCCATTCCCAACATTCCCAACTCGCACTTCGCCGAGGCGCGCAAGTTCGAGCAGCGGGGCGTGCACCGCGCGCTGTACCGTTTCAGCCCTGAGGATTACCGGCAGATCGCTGCGGTCTGGGAGGGCACGCATCCGCAGGACGGCCAGCCGTTGCAGGTGGTGGACGGGCCGCCGGAAGGCGGCAACCTCGCCAACCTGGCTGGAATCGCCAGTTCGTTCGCGCCCGAGTACGCGCCCGAAGAAATCTTCGAAATCGCCAACAAACTGTACAACAAAGCGTCCGGGCGCTGAAGGGGACAGCCTGTTGCCCGCGGCCGCGTCGGCCCTGCTCGGGTGCGGCCGGCGCCGGCTTTCCACTGGGGCCATTCGCCCGGGGGAGCGAGCCCCCTATAATCGAGGGAGCCATGTCACGATTACTGCTCGCTCTCCTGCTGCTGCCCGTCGCCGAGGCTGCTCAGAAGAAGCCAGTCACGCTGGAGGCGATCGCTGCCCGGCGCCCCACGCCGCCGCTCACGCCGGTCTGGTCGCCGGAAGGCTCGCGCTTCGTTTACACCGAACAGGGAAAGCTCTGGCTTTACGAGATCCCCTCGCGCAGCAAGCGCGAGCTGGTAGCGCTATCGGCATTCGCCGCGGCCGCAGTAAAGCCGCAAGCGCCCGCAACCTGGCCGTGGGAAAACCGCGGCGTGCGCGAGGAAAACGTCCAGTGGCTCCCCTCCGGGCGCGAGTTGCTGATCCGGGCAGGCGGCGATTTGTTCCTGTTCCGGCTGGCGGCAGGCGGGTGGGTGCAGTTGACCGCGACGCCGGAAGACGAACGAGATCCGAAGCTTTCCCCTGACGGGCGCCGTGTAAGCTTCCGACGCGGCCACGATCTCTGGGTCATGGAGCTCGCCTCCCGGCACCAGACGCGGCTGACTCACGACGGCTCGGAGACAGTGCGCAACGCGGAACTGGACTGGGTTTACCCGGAGGAACTCGCCCTCGGCACGGCCCACTGGTGGTCGCCGGATTCGACCCGCATCGCGTACCTGCAATTCGATGTGACCCGCGAGCCGCTGTACCCGCAAGTGGACTTGCTCCCGCTGCCGCCGCGCTACGAACCTCAACGCTATCCCAAAGCCGGCGAGCCTAACGCCGAGGTGCGCCTGGGCGTGGTGGCGGCGACGGGCGGTCCCACGCGCTGGCTCGACGTGGGCGACACGCGCGATGCCCTGCTGGCCCGCTTCCACTGGATGCCGGATTCAAGCGCGATCGCGGTGCAGCGGCTCAACCGTGTACAAAACCGCCAGGAGCTGCTGCTGGCTCCCGCCACCGGTGAGCCCGCACGCGTCATCCTGCGGGAGACCGATTCTTGCTGGATCAACGTGCGCGACAACTTCCGCTGGCTCAAACAGGGACGGGAACTGCTCTGGTGGAGCGAGCGCGACGGTTACGGGCACCTCTATCGTTACTCGGCTGAAGGCGAGTTAGTCGCCCAGCTTACTCGCGGCGACTGGGAAGTTACCGAGGTGGCGGGCGTGGACGAGAAAGCCGGATATGTTTACTTTCTTTCCACCGAGGCCAGCCCGCTGGAGCGCCAGCTCTATCGCGTCAGTCTGGAAGGAGGACAGCCTCAGCGCATCACCGCGCAGCCGGGCACTCACAACGTGAACATGGCCCCCGACGGCGGGTATTTCGTCGACACTTACTCGAGCCTGGCCACTCCTCCCGCCACCGTGCTCTCGACCAGCGAGGGCAAGGAAATCGCGATGCTGCGCCAGGCTGACACGAAACTTCTCGCCGAGTACGACATCCGTCCCACCGAAACGGTGGAGGTGAAGGCGCCTGACGGGGCTGTACTTTACGCCCGCCTGATCCGGCCTGCGGGCTTCGATCCTTCGCGGAAGTACCCGGCGGTGGTAGCTATTTACGGGGGGCCTCACGCGCAGACGGTGCGCAACGGCTGGTACGGTTTGAGCTTCGATCAGGTTCTGGCCCACCACGGCTTTGTCGTCTGGCAACTGGACAACCGCGGTTCGGCCGGCCGCGGCCACAAATGGGAGTGCGCGGTGCATCGCAATCTGGGGGCGCGCGAGCTGGAAGACCAGAAGGCAGGCCTTGCGCACCTGTTGGCGCTCGGCTTCGTGGATCCCAAACGGGTGGGCATTTACGGGTGGAGCTACGGTGGCTACATGACGCTTTATTGCCTGCTCAACGCACCCGAGTTCTTCCGCGCGGGGATTGCGGGGGCGCCGGTAACCGACTGGCGCAATTACGACACGATTTACACCGAGCGTTACATGGGGCTACCATCCGAAGACCCCGAAGGTTACCGGCGAAGCTCGCCCGTGCACAAGGCCGGGGCTTTACAGGCCGAGTTGCTGCTGATCCACAACCTGGAGGACGATAACGTGCTGGTGCAGAACACCGTGCAGATGGCGGCGGCGCTGCAACGGGAAGGGAAACATTTCTCCATGATGTTGTACCCGTCCAAGGGGCACGGCGCCCAGGACCGCCGTCACCTGAACTCCCTGATGCTGGAGTTTTTCGAGCGGGCCCTGAAGTGAGGCCTCAGCGCGGGCGGCCCGAAGCGCTGCCCGATTCCCTGCGGATCGGCGCCGCCGATCCCGAAGAGGCGGCTGCCGGGGGCCCCGAAGCGGCGACGGTTCCCGACGTGCCCGCGGGGGTCGTGCGGATGGTCCCATAACCCAGGTTCGCGTCGTAACGCGGCGTCCTGTCCCAGCCCGCAGGCGCGCGCCCTCGCGGCGGCTCGAAACTCACGTACACCTCGCGCGGGCTGTAGTAACGCCAGCCGAATGGGCTGGACCAGATCCCCCGGTAAGGAATGAAAGTGAACAGCCCGAAGTACGGGTTCCAGTACCAACTGCTGCTGCGCAGGCGCACTCCCGACTCATACAGCGATCGGGCCGAGGCCAAATTCGCCATGGCGATGGTCTCCGCGCGCCGCTTGCTCCAGCGGAAAAACGGGTCTCCGACCTTGACGTCGAACTTCCGCGCGATCAGCGAGTCATCGAGCGCCACCGCCTTGCCCTTCTTGACCGTGACCGCCTGGCCTCCCGATTCGACTACGGCCTGGCCACCGTAGACACGCAGTTCGGGCGGGTCGGCATCGATGCGATACAGGCCATCCTCGCGGATGGTGATGACCGCTTGGCCGGAGTGCACGGTAAGCACGCTGCCTTTGGGCATCTCCGCGCACTCGATGAGCACGGAACCCCGCAGCAGCTCCAGCGCCGTGTCGGAGATGCGATCGGAAAGCAGGCGAAATTCGGTCCGCTCGGCGACGCGCAAAAAAGTGCCGGGCGATAGCAACACCTCGGCCCGCCCAGCCTCGGTGCGCAACAGGCTCTGTGGCGAGATGTGTGGGAACTGGCCGAATTTGGGTTGGACCTGCCGGCCATCCAGCAGGACGCGGCCTTCGACGTAATGGATGAGGCCTGATTTGGCCGAAATCACCGCCTGGGAACTGGCGGGCAAGGGCAACAGGCCCAGCGCGGCCAGCAGGCCCAGCACCGCCCGGCGCTCGATCATGGCGACACCTCGCACTTCAATCTTCGCCCCTTTTGGGACGCTCGTCAAGGGCAAGAAGTTTCGCGAGTCGAGAGCGAAAACGGGATGGGGCGGGCAGCGTCGCGGGGCGCGGTCCGAAACGTTGCTTGCCCACCTGTTCGGGCGAGAGAAGTCGCCCGCCGCGGTCGTGCCCGGCAGCTCTGCACCGGGCCCTTCACGGAAACCCACCAGAACGAGGGAAAGCGCCGGCCGCACTCCCCGCCCGTTCCCACCTGGCCCGGGAGCGGCCGCGCGACCAGGACCGTTACAGCATGCCGCCACCCTTGGATCACCGCGGCTTCGGCCCCAGCGCCTCCAGCGAGGCGATGTCGAATTCCCGGTAAAGATCCAGGCAGAACAGTTCCGGCGCCGCCCGGTATTCCACCGGAGCATCGAGCAGGTGACGCAGGGATGCGATCCCGTTGCGCACCCTGACCTCGCGGAAGCGGGAGGGCTCAAGCGCGGCGGCAGCAAGCGCAATCACCTGCGAGCGCATGCCACAGGCCTCGACCCGCACCGGCGCTGGCGGGTCCAACCACGCCGCCAGCGCCATCAGTTGGGCGACTTGGACGCCCAGCGACCGCTCTCCCAGCGTGGCGATGAGTTGGGTCCACGCGTAGGAAGCCGGTTTCTCGGGGGCGGCATCGCCGAAGAACAGCAGGTCGGCGGCCAGCACGCGCTCGCCCCGGTTGACGCGATCGGCGACGAGCGCGGCGGCGGCCTTCTTGCCATTGTCGTCAAGCACGATGGTGGCCGGCGCGCCGGCAGGCGCGGCGATGGCCTCGATCCACAGGCCCGTGGCGCTGAGTCCATTCTGGAAATCGAAGCGGTAGCGGCGCGTTTCCAACCCTTTGTTCTTGGTGTTGGAAATCGCCCAGGCGTGGCGGACGCCGGTCGGCTGGTAACGGAGCACGCGGGCCAGCGCGGCACGCGCTTCCGGCGCGGGCCGTTGCGGCTGCTGGAGGCCCTTGGCCAGCTTGCGAGCCAGCCCGAGGATGGTGAGATTGTCCTCGGGCACGCCCACGGCCAGTTCCTCGAAGCTGCGTAGCTCGCGCGCCAGCTCCCCTTCGTCGAGCGGCAGCGAAGTGCCGAAATGGGTGTTGAGGAAGCGATAAAACTGCCGGCGATTGTCGAGCTGGTAGTTGTGCGTGGAGGGATCGGTGTTCTCGTGCCAGGCGAAAGCCGCGGCCGCGCCCGTGGCTTCGAAGAAGGGGCGGACGGCGTCGTAGATATAGGGCTTCACCAAGGGCGCACGGAAGCAGCAATCGTCTTCGGCGTTGTAAATGAGGAGAGTAGGACGCGGGGCGCGTAGGGCGGTGAGGGTGGAGTAGTCGGCCAACGTCAACAAATCGGTGGCGTTTTGTTCTATGTCGCCGATGTCCGCCGGCCGCTCGATGCGCGAGACCGCCGCCGCGTAACCGGCCACCGGCGCCGCCAGCCGCACCCGCTCGTCCAGCGCCGAAAGCACGATGGTCTGCCAGCCGCCGCCGGAAAGCCCGGTCATGGCGATCCGCTCGCGGTCCACCGCCGGGTGATCCCACAGGAAGTCGAGGCCGCGCCGCATGGCGAGGTAAAACAACCCGACGGCGTTGGCGCCGACCAGGTCCAGGTGAGCCCCGAACCAGTGCGCATTCTCTTTGTGCACCAGCTCGCCCATACCGATCCACTCCAGGTTGAGCGCCAGCACACCGTGCCTGGCCTGTTGAATGCACCGCTTTTGCTTGTACTCGACCGCCTTGCCCGGCGCCCCCACGTGGCCGTTGACGTTCAACACCGCGGGAACGCGTTCCCGCAACGGGTCAGGCTCGTAGAGGATGGCCGTGGACCAGAAACCGGGCACGATCTCGTAGCGGAGCTTGCGCATGCGGTAACCCTGGCCACCCGGCAGCAAGCCCGCGTCTTCAAAACGGGCGCGCGCTTGGATCCACTCGCTGGGCCAGCCGTGGAACACGATTTCACGCAGCACGCGCTCGCGCAACTGGCGCGCCGTCTCCGGCCAGCGCGCGCTCGCCTGCGGCAGGCCGGGCGTCCTGGCGATCAGGTATTGCCGCAACTGGAAGGCCACGGCATAGGGCGAATGAAGGGCCGGTTCCAGCAGCCGGGCAACCTCGCGGGTTTCAGCCTGCGCCAGGAGCACCGGTGCGGAAACGAGAAGCAGAAGCGGGATCGGCAGGACTCTCATGGGCGGTCCTCCACTCAGGTGAAAATGAACTGCGCCGTGGCCACGCACGGGCTCGCCGGGACCAGGCGCACCCAGTGCGCGCTGAAGCCGGCGGGAAAGACGTGATAACGGTACTCGCTTACCTTAAGGGTCTCGTAAAGCTCCCAGGCCCCGTTGCCCAAAAAGTCCACTTCGATACGAATTTCAGTAGCGCGGTCCGTCTTCAGGTGCAGCACTTTGTGCGCGAAGCCCGTGAACAGGAAGGGATCGCTGGGTTCGTCGGGGCGCACTTCTGTGTTCCGCCACGGGCCGCCCCAGCCCTGTGGCGGGCCGAAACTCCACAGGTCATCGGTCTTGCCGAACCAGATGCCGGCCTGCGGCTGGCCGCCTACGGGATTGTTGTCCGCGTTGGGCGTGTTCTGGTTGCCGGCCATCACGAACAGGCCGCGGAACGAGCAGAAGTCGGGAACGATGCGCAGATGCTGGCAGATCGGTTTCAGCCCCCAGATGGAGTCCTCGAACGCCACCGGCTGGAGCTCGTAGAACATGCCGTGCATGTCCACCAGGAAACGTTCGGTTTCCACTTCACGGATGCGCGTCCATTCGGTCTGCCAGGCGTGGTCGAACGTGTGACTGGCTTTGGGCAACCGGTACCGCCGCCAGCGGCCCTGGATGAGCGCCCAGAACAGGACCGAGGCTTCGTCCCATCCCGTACAATAGATGATCTGCCCGAGATTGCGGCGCGCAGCGCACTCCATGTGGGGCTTGCGACTGAGGGCGCGCCAGCGCTTGCCGTCGAACTCGAACAAGCCCGCCTGGGTTTCCCCGTATGCGTAGAATCCGTTGTTCGCCACCACGAGGCGGTCCTGAGCGGTGCAGCCGCCCTTGAAATGGGGCCGCTCGATGCCGAACTCCTTGTTCAGATCGAACAGCAAGCGTGTCTTCAGGCTGGCCACATCCATCTCGAACAGCAGCCCTTCCATGGTCAGCATGCAGACGCGGTTGGCGGGATCGGTCAGATGCGCCATGGTGGCCGTGAGCCGGTGATCGAGCAGCGACTCGATGACACGGAAGTTGCCGCGGAGGTCGATCACATACGGACCGATGATGGCCTGCTGCGACTGGGTGTGCACGTAGCGGTTGGCGTGGGTGCCGTCGCTGCGGTGCACCAGGCGGATCTGGAGCCGGTCGTCAATCATGTAGAGCCCGAGCCCCGAGCCGGTGGCGGCCTTGTGGGAGTTGTAGGTAACGGCCCAGAGCACATCGGCCCAGGGCAGCAGGGCGCCCACCCCAGATTCCGAACGTGCTGGACCGGTATCGGCTTTCACGCCCAGGTTGGGCAGCCCGGGCAAGAAACTCTGCGAGCGGGCCAGCGGCAAGCCGGCCAGCAAGGCGCATACGCTCCTTCTTGTCACGGCGATTCACCTCCGTTGCCATCGTGCATCGACGGTTCGCGAGGCATTGTAGCGAAAGCGGGGCGGCGCTGTCCGCCGCCGGGTTGGCCGCGGCCCGGATTTTCCCGCGGGGCGGTGATATCATGGCTCGCCGGAGGGAAATCTTATGAGCCGCATCCTGGCGGTTGTCGCGATCATTTCGGCCAGCCTGCCCGCGCTGGCCCAGGAGACCCGCGGGCAGATTCTCGGGCGGGTCGTAGACCCGTCGGGCGCGGTCGTGGTGGGCGTCACGGTCCAAGCCGTCAACACGGCGACCAACGTGCGCACGACGGCGGTGACCAACGAATCGGGCGATTACATCCTGCCCTTTCTCATTCCCGGCACCTATACGGTGACCGTGGAGGCTCCGGGCTTCAAGCGGTTCGTGCAGGAAGGCATCTCGGTTCAGGTCAACGAGAAGATCACCCTCAACGTCAAGCTCGAACTGGGGGCGACCACGGAGACGGTGCGCGTGGTGAGCGACGCTCCGCTGGTGGATGCCTCGACGGCGTCCATGGGGCAGGTCATGGACCACCGCCGGATTCTCGAGTTGCCTCTCAAAGACGGCAACCCGATCATGCTCTCCAGCCTGGCGCCGGGCGTGCTGAACCTGACGACCGGGGGGTGGACCCGGCCTTTCGATGTCGGTTCGCCCTCCTCAATCGCCATCAACGGCACGCGCACCGGCTCCAACGAGTTCACGCTGGACGGGGCGCCCAACATCCAGCGCACCAACGTCGCTTACGTGCCGCCGCCGGGCGTGGTGGAAGAATTCAAGATCCAGACCGCAACTTTCGACGCCAGCTACGGTTTCACGCCGGGCGCCGCGATCAACGTGAGCCTCAAGGCGGGGACCAACGCCCTGCACGGCCAGTTGTATCACTTTCTGCAAAACCCCAAATTGAACGCGAACAAGTTCTTTTCCAACCGCGCGGGCCTTCCCAAGGCGGTCATCCGCCAGAACCGCTGGGGAGGTTCGGCCAGCGGTCCCGTTTACATTCCCAAACTCTTCGACGGCAGGAACCGCACTTTCTGGATGTACGGTTACGAGGGCATTCACGACTCCGATCCCCGCGGCACCTACACGACTGCCGTCCCTACCGCCAGACAAAAGAACGGCGATTTCTCGGAGTTGCTGGCGCTTGGGCCGCAGTACCAGATCTACGATCCGTTCACCACGCGGCCCGAGGCGGGCGGCCGCTTCCGGCGCGACCCACTGCCCGGCAACATCCTTCCGCCGGCGCGCGTCAACCCAGTAGCACGCAAGATCGCCGATTACTGGGACCCGCCCAACCAGCAAGGCACCGTGGACGGCCGTAACAACTGGACCACGCCCGGGCCCGAATGGGACAAGTATTACAACCACGTGTTCCGGATCGACCATAACCTGGGCGAAAAGCATCGCTTCTTCGTTCGCGGGAACGTGAACAACCGGCTTCAGGAATACAACCGGCGGTTCAAGGACGCCCAGGGAAATAACTTCTATCGCAAGAACCGCGGTTTCGCCTTCGACGACGTTCATCTGTTCAGTCCCCAGTTCCTGCTCAACATACGGTACAGTTACACCCGCTTCATCGAAGGCACCCGCCCGTTGCAAATGGGCTGGGATCTGGCCGGACTGGGCTTCTCCCCCACCTTCATCGAGCAGATCAGGCAGGTGGATCCGCGCGGCATAAAGCTTCCCTACATCAACGTCAGCCAGTACGCCGTGATGGCCGATAGCACATACAATTTCCGGCACAATGACATTCACGATCTTGCCACTAACTTCACGCGCATGGTGCGAGCTCATACTATGCGTTTCGGGGCGGGTTACCGGATATACCGGGAGAACGCCTTCAACTTCGGGCAGTCATCGGGCGCCTTCAACTTCGGCACGACATGGACGCGGGGCCCGCTCGACACCTCCCCCGGTGCGCCCATGGGCCAGAGCCTGGCCAGTTTCCTGTTCGGGCTGCCCGATGGCGGTTACTTCCCGATCAATGATTCTTACGCCGAACAATCCAAGACCTGGTCGGTTTACTTCCAGGACGACTGGAAGCTGACTGGTAACCTGACGCTCAGCCTCGGCCTGCGCTACGAACTCGAAGAGCCGCTCACGGAGCGCTTCAACCGCACCGTCCGCGGTTTCGATGCGGTTTCGCCCAGCCCCATCGAACCGCAGGTCCGGGCCAACTACGCCCGTAACCCGATCCCCGAGATCCCGCCCGAGCAGTTCCGGGTGCGTGGCGGTCTTACCTTCGCCGGCGTGGGCGGTCTACCGCGCACGGTCTGGCGCACTGACAAGAACAACCTGATGCCGCGCGTGGGCCTCGTGTACGCGTTGAACCGCAAGACTGTGATACGAACCGGTTATGGCATCTTCTTCGAACCGCTGGGTATCAGCCGCCAGCACGTCAATCAGGCCGGATTCAGCCGCAACACCGATTTTGTCGCTTCGCTGGACAACGGGCAGACTTACATCGCCAGCCTGACGAACCCGTTTCCCATGGGGTTCGACCGCCCGGTGGGCGCGGGGCTGGGACTGGCGACATTCCTCGGCCAGGGGATCAGTTACTTTGAAGAAAACCTGATCACGCCTTACATGCAGCGCTGGCAATTTGGCATCCAGCGCGAGCTGCCCATGCAGTCGGTGATCGAGGTGGCCTACGTGGGCAACCGCGGGACCAAGCTTCGTATCGGCCGGCAGTACGATCCGGTACTGCGGCAGTATTTGAGCACCCTGCCCGTGCGCGATCAGGCCACCATTGACTATCTCGCGGCCCAGGTGCCCAATCCTTTTTACCCGCTTCTTCCCAAGACTTCGCTGGCCGGCGTTAACGTTTCACGCTCCCAATTGTTGCGGCCTTACCCGCACTTCACCAGCGTGAGCGCAAACTGCAACCAGGGTTACTCCTGGTACCATTCCTTGCAAACCCGCTTCGAGAAGCGGTTCGCGCAAAACTATACCTTCACCGTCTCCTGGACCTGGTCCAAGTTCATGGAAGCCACCAGCTACCTCAACGAAACCGACCCCGTTCCGGAGCGGGTGATCTCGGATCAGGACCGCACGCACCGCATCGCCATAACGGGTCTCTGGGAGCTGCCTTTCGGCCGCGGCAAGCGCTGGGGCGCCGGCGTTCATCCCGTGCTCAGCAAATTGATCAGCGGCTGGCAGGCGCAGGGGATCTACCAGGGGCAGAGCGGGCCGGCGCTGGGGTTCGGCAACGCCATCTTTTTCGGCAACCTGAAAGACATCCCCTTGCCCAAGAGCCGCCGCACGGTAGAGCGCTGGTTCAACGTGGACGCGGGCTTCGAGCGCGACCCGCGCAAGCAACTGGCCTCCAACATTCGCACCTTCCCCAGCCGCTTTTCGGGAATCCGGGGCGACGGGATGAACAACTGGGATCTGTCCGTGATCAAGAATACGGCTTTGGGCGAAAGCGTACAGTTGCAGTTCCGGGCCGAGTTTATTAACGCGTTCAATCACACGCAGTTCGCTGCCCCCAACACCACGCCCTCCAGCACGGCCTTCGGCATGGTGACGGCGGAAACCCAATGGCCGCGTACGATCCAGCTCGGCTTGAAGCTTCTGTTCTGACTGGCTAGCGGGCGCCCCGCCGGCCGAATTCAGGCCAGCTCGAGGCACGCGCCACCGGCCGGGTGGCCGGGAGTTCCGCCGTCGGGAAACGGACACGGATTTCGCGCCGCTTCCCGGGCAGAAGACTGAAGTAATTGTCTTCCCAGTAGCAAGGCGCGATTTCTTCCCCGTTTTCTCCCCGCCTGAGGGACAACTGGACCAGAAAGGCGAGGTGATCGCCGGGATTTTCCACGGTCACCACTCCCTCCATTTCGGGCCCATCCGGGCGGAACTCGCTGAACACCCTCAACGGGGCGGGGGGCAAGCCTGTGAGCGCAGTGTAGTCGGGATAGGACTTGGTGTCGAGGTAAAAAACGCCTCCCCGCGAGCCCTGGCTGGCCGGGATCTCGGGGAGCGTGGAAAGCCAGTAGAAGTTGTCGGAAAGCACCCGGCCGGAGCGATCCGCGAGTTTCAGGCTGAGGAAAAACGTGCGCGTCAGGCCGGGCGGCCACCTCAGCACGAAAGCGCGCGTGTTACCGTCCGGCGCGACGTCCACGGTCGCCGCCCACGAGCCGCGGGGGCGCAAGGAGAAATCGAACAGCCGTGCCGTGACCTGCAAGCCCCGGAACTCACGGTAGAAGCTGTTGACCACCCACACCGAGTG
>JBMFPL010000005.1:0-21609 GCA_049969115.1 Bryobacteraceae bacterium
GTGGGACTCGCGAGTGGGGCAGCTCCCCCAGCCCGATGCCCAGGTCGAGGCCCGCGAACGGGTTGACGAGCGGCGTTCGGAGGCATTCTCGCCGGGTGAGGGCGTCGGCTTCGGGATCTGTGCCTTCTACCAAGGGACTGCCATCCATGCCCGTCGCCAACCGGTCGGCCTTCGCCGCCGAGACGGTCAACGGGATGTTGGGGGAGGGGTGGTGATGGTGCCCGGCGCTGTCGCCGACCTCCTCCTTGCGCGCGCCGGGAAGCCGCACGTGACCGAGTTTCTCGAAAAACGCGTCGGTCCACAGCGCGTGCCAGCGTGTCGGTCGGCGGCCAAATTTGGGCAGGATCTGCCCGGCCCGGGCGCGCACCGCCGGGTCCGTCTCATCCAGCGGGCTGTGAGCGCGCTGCATGAATTTGCCCATGTCATGCAGAAAGATGCCCGGCGCGGTTTCCTCGATCGTGAGCAAGCCGTGCTCGTTCACCGTGAGGCCTTCTAGCTCCTCGAAGAAAAGTGAATCTGGCTGGCTTCGAGTTTCAACTCGTAACGCGTCTCTGGACGGCGTCCGATCGTGGCAATGAAGTAGTCCTCGGCCCGGGGACCGAGGTGTTGCTTGAGGATGCGATGCAACTTGGAACGGCGCTGCAAAAAGTAGGCCTTGTCCATTCCTCCGCCAAGCGTTTTCGGCGTGACGCCCATGGGATCGTAATCCTCGACAATCCGCGCGTACTCGACCAGGAATTCGCGGGCGTAGGCCTGTTCCGGCACGCCTTCGTTGGGGCAGGCCAGCGGCGGTCGGCCTTCCTTTTTGCGCCGCGCGAACCAGCTCAGAAAGGCCAGCTCGGCAGGCGGCAAGCTCACTTGCCTGCCGGCCGCTTCGATCTGGCGTGCGCGCAGGTCTATCTTGAGCTCGGGCGGGCCGACCGCCTGCTGGGCCGCCCTCACCACCTCGAGGAATCCCGTCCGGCCTTCCAACAGCGCCACGGGTAGGCCATGGCGCAGGCGCACGAACGGGATCTCGGCCAGAGTCACTTCGGCTTGGGCCGTATCCAAAGGCCTGTGATCGGGCGGCCCCGCGTAGATCACGTGACTGCGCGGCGTAGGGTAGAAAAACAGGGGATTCGACTCGTAGGGCGCGGAAACCAGCACGTGGGACATGCGATCCTGCGGCCGGCCGAACAGCGAAAGCGCGTAGCCCAGATAAAAGCCCATGGTCTTGCGCCCGCCCGCGATGGAAACGTGCAGCGAAGCATCCTCCTCGGACGTCAACTCGCGGACCAGCTCGGTGATCTGGTTCGCGCTGAGCTCGTTTTCCTCGACCGTGCGAATGTCCGAGAGCGGTTCGCCGGAGGGACCGACTAGCACGTGGATGGTGGACTCCTCCAGGCGGATCTTGCCCTCCAGCCCGTAGTCGCGGCAAAAGCGCCAGAACCACCCGGGCTCCTCGCTGAGCAGTTGCAGGCGCAAGCGCTGAGCGCCTTCGGCCGTGGTGAGCACGTGCACCTCGGTGGGCACGAAGGCCGGCCTCCGCACTACCGCCAGTGCGTACAGGGTCTCGGTGACGATCTGCGGCGTCAAGCCGCAGGCGGTCAGCAGGATCCGTCTCGGGTAAGTATGGGGATGCTCGGCACTGAACATCGCTTTCTCTACTGCATTCATGGTAAGTTCCCTTCCCTTTCTCAGCTCATCTGGCAAGCTTGTGGCGTTGTCAGGCGGCGAGCACGGCGTAACCGCCCAGGCCCATGGTGGCGCCCTTGCCGGCATGCGTGAACTGGCCGAGCCACAGATGGGGCCAGAGGGGACCCAGGCTGGCGGTCCCCAGCTCGAAGGAGCCAAGCAGGCCGCCCATCAGCATCTTCTGGCGCTGGCGCCAGGAATAGCGCGCCCATTCCTCCCAGCGCAGCTCCGCCCGCTCGAGACGCACGTGCTGGGATTTCTCCACCAGACCGGAGAAGTCCGTTCCCGGATCGCGGCTGTCGCGAAAGTACATGAGCAAAGAAAAGCGCCTGAGCAGGTTGGAAAACAGGTCGCAAAACCGGAAGCTTTCCGGGCGGACATAAGTTTGTTGGACGCGCAGCCGCAGCGGCGTGATCAGGACCACGCGCGCGTGCGGGCACGGGGGGACAGACCGGCATGCCGGCAGGGGGAGGAGCCAGTTTCCCATCCCTGTCCATCACCGAGCGCCAGGGACCGCGTCTCGGGACCGCCTGCTGCTCGACACCGATCAGTTCGAGAGGTTTCTGGACCGGCCGCAAACCGTAGCGCGCCGCCCGCGCGAAAGCCTGAACGACGTAAGCCGGCATCGAGTTGGCCCGGCCGAACAGGCTCAGCCCGAGCACGGAGTCATTGCCGGCGGCTCTTGCCGCGGCCGCGATGACGAAAGGATGAGGGGCGGCCGTATATTTGCGCATCTTTTCCGTCCCGGGCGGGGGCGGGGTTTGGAAAAGGTACGGATAAATGCAGGTATCATACAGGAGGCAACTGCGGCATTCCTGATCCCGGGCCGTGCACACCAGCCGGCGCAAGGACCAGCCGAAAATACCGGGCCACGCCGACCCGGTCCAGTGCTCCGACGGCACCGCCGGGGCCGGTGAAAAACGCAGGCGATAACAGCCAATTTCCAGCTCCGGTAATTCCGCGATCTCGCGCAGGGCGATCACCACGGGTCTCCTTCCTCGCCCGATTTGGAATCCTTATCGCATTCTCGTTCGGCTTCCTGCAACGGCTCGCGCGAACCCAGCAGGTAGTTCAGCAGGGGATCGGCCGAGACCACGCCATCGGGGAAATAGAGCCGGCCCGTGGTGACCGCCTTGCAGTCCGCCAACAACGGGTAGGCACGCACGTCATCGCAGCGCGGATCGATCCGCCGGTTGATTTCTCCCAGTAGACTGAGGAGGCGCCGCTCGCTGAGCCACGCCAGGAAGACCGAGTATTGCACCGGCATGGCGTGCCGTTTCAGAAAGGCGTACACGCGATGCAGGCGACGCGGATCGCTGATGTCGTAGCTGATCAGGTATAGACGCACTTGTGAAGCGCTCATCGCAATCCTCCCAGCGAGTAGACGAAACAGGTCAGCAGTTCCGGGACGCGCCGGTCGGTTTCCTCGGCGCGCTGCTCGAAAATCGCCGTCAGCCGCTTGCGAAAATCGGGCTGCTCGTAATGGAGACCTTCGCCTTCGGGTGGCGAGGCCCGCTCGCGCTGCCACAGACGCAGAGTCCAGCCGGCGATGCGCGTGAAGTCGGCGGGGAGGGTCCATGCCCGACGCCGCTCCATGAGGAGCGGGGCCTCGGCGCCCTCCGTCCTCAGCACGACGGCCGCACGATCCACGTAAAAGGTGACCATAGCTTCACCCGTGATAGGAAAAGGCAAGGTCCCCCGAGGGACCGCGGTTCTCAGAGTTTTCCTTGCGAACGCGGTTCGAGCCGCACCAGCAAGAAGCTGTCTTCCTTCTCCTCGATCACCAGGGAGATCTCAGCCAGCAGGCTTGCCCGCTCGCTTTCGCTCAGGAAGCATTCGAAAACCGATTTCTGGTCGCCGGTCGCATGAGCCTTGAGTATGTACAGCGGGGTCCGCAGCCGCCGTGGGGCGCTGACGTCGTAAGCCGCCACATATAACCGCATGTTCGCCGTCCAACTCCAGTCTGACGGCAAAAACGCGGCGGCGTAATATATAGCACGCTTGCCGTGTCCGGCAAAACAGAAGTACTTTCTTGCAGTAGCCTCCTCGAAGAGAAGAATAATGGCTGGTAAGATTAAAGATTAGCGGGCAAAAGCCGGCCCCTTTTGGCGCCGGCAACGGCCGGGGACAAACCCCCGAATTATGCGCCGAAAGCGAGCCGCTCGCCGCCCCGGCGCCTCGACTCCACCATCAAGCGCGTAAGACGAACCGCGGCAGCCGATTCCTCGGGCGGGCAAAGTTCTGGCCAGGCGCCTTTGCCGCAGCATTCCAGGAAATACTCGATTTCGGCCTGGTACCAATCGGCACCGTTCGAGGGCAGGGCTTCCCTGGCGCCTCCGGCAGGATAGAGCACGGCTCCTTCACCCGCCGAGCTGTACTCCACCGTCCCTTTGTCGGCCACCACCGTATACTCCATCGAGAAAGGGTATTCTCCTACGTGATGCCAGCCGCCGGTGATGACCACGAAGCCGATCCCTGGATACTCGAGGCGTGCAAGGATGGTGTCTATGCCCTTCGGCAGATCCTCGTGCCCGGTGGCGGAAACGGCCTCGGGCGGCCCGAACAAGTGCAGGCACATGTCGGCGTCGTGAATCAGCAAATCGAAGACGCCGCCACCGCTCTTGGATGCGTCGAACTCCCAGGGACCCCAGGTGGGCGCGGCGCAGCGGCGGCGGAAAATGGCGGAGCGCACCGTGCCGAGTTTTCCTTCTTTGACGAGGCCGGCCAGGGAACGGTAGGCCGGCACGAAACGGAGCACTTGGGCAACCATGAGTATCCGCTGCCGCTTCCGTGCCTCGGCGATCATGGCCTCGCAGGCCGCCTCGTCCAGCGCCATCGGCTTTTCCACCAGCACGTGCTTTCCATGGGAGAGGGCGGCCAGCGCGGCGGGTGCATGCAAGTGCGTGGGCAGGCAGATGTCCACTGCCTCCACATCCGGGTCGGCCGTTACTTCCTCGATTGTGCGGTAACGCCTCGCGCGCGAAAAATCGAAACGCTCGCCCGGGCCCCCGATGTTACCCTGGATGGAGCTCAGATCTCCAGAGAGCCGCTGTTCGTCCTGATCCATGACAGCCACCACTTCGGCGCCGGGAATCTTCTTGAGCGCCTTCAGGTGGGTGCTGCCCATGAAGCCGAGACCGAGAACCGCGATCCGCATGGCGTAACAATCCTACCACGCAGGTTCGCAAGCCTGTGAGCGCCGCATACCGTGGGAGGCGAATTGGCAGGGCGGCGCGGGGCAGCCGGAACGGGCGGCGGGCCCGGGCCTGTTAGGGGCCAGCCGCGGCGCGGGCGCGCTGGAGCTCACGCTGAAGGGCGGAACGGTCGCCGGCGCTTTGCAGGAACAACCGGTAAAGCTCGGGCGCACCGCGGCCCTCGCGCTCTCTGCAAACCGCCTGCAAGTAGATAACACGTGGCCAGCTCAGGCAATCGAAGGGTTGGGGCATGGTTGCGTCGGGCACAGGCCAGCGATTCAGCCACGGCCGCGGATCTTCCCCGCTTTCGGTCGCCGCCCACGCCAGCAACACGGGCAACGTCTCCCACGGCGAGGGCGGCGTGGTTTCCCACAGGCGACGCAACACAGGAAGGGCGTCGCGGAAATGCCCGTCGAGAAGCAATGCATAGGCCAGGGCGGTTTGGCGCAGGCCCTCCTCGCGGGGGTCGCCGAATGCCCGCTGCGCGCGCTGCGACCATTCGGCGGGCACGGCCCGTTCCTGGGCGAGAAACAGGGCCAGGCGCGCCAGATCGCGGGCCTGGGGCGACGAGCCCGCTGCCGCTTGCCCGGCGTACTGCCGCGCCTGGTCGCGACGGCCCTGCTCCAGGCTCCAGACCGCCACGAAGCCGGCCGCCAGCGCGCGCAATTCGCCCGGAGGCCCGGCCGCTGCCACCGCAACCAGCCGCTGCGCGGCCACCTTCGACCGGCCCGTCAGAAACTCCCACTGCGCCCGCCGCAACTCGAGCAGCGGATCCTTGAGAGCCTTGCGATGTTCCAGATACCGGTCCATCGACTCATCGGCGGCGCGCTGCTCACCTGCCAGCCAGCGGGCGAAGGCAGCCTTGAACAGGCTGCTGCCGCCCGCGAACGCAGGATCCTTCTCAGCCGACTCCAAATAGTAAGTTGCCGCTTCTGCAAACTTACCTGCCTGGAAGCAAATATCGCCTAGAGAATCGGGAGGGTTCGGATCGGCAGGCTGCAAGTCGCGATACTGGCGCAGCAGGCTGAGAGCGCCGGCGAACTGCCCGGCGTAGGCCAGCGCGTAGGCGGCCTCGTTGAGCAGCATCGGGCTGGCGGGATCCCGCGCCAGCGCCTCGCGGTAATAGCTGGCCGCAGGCGAGTAATCGCGCGCCGCCAGCGACTGCAAGGCCAGCCTCTGAAAGACCTCGGGATCCGCCGGGGTCAGTCGCGCCAGCTCCTGCAAGGCGCGCCGGTAGGCCACCGGGGCCGACGTCAGCCCGGCCCCTAGCGCCTCCAACCGGTTCCGGTCCACCGGATCCAGGCGCGCCTTGCGCGCGGCCGCAAGCACGGCTTCGGCCGCGGCCCGATCGCCCTGCTCCATCCGCAACCGCAGCAGATGGAGGTACGGGAGGCCGAAATCCGGGTCCGTTGCAATCGCCTTCTCCAATGCTCCGACTGGGTCAGGCGTGCGAAACGCTTCCACATACGCGCGCACGGCCTCCGCGTGATATTGCGTCACTGGGCGCGCACACAACCCAAGGCGTACCGCGATCCGCTCGGCTAGCAAGGCAGGCCCCACCGCGGCTTCCTCCTCAACGACGATGCGCAGCATGCCCCCGCGGCCCAAGTCCTCCAGAAAGGCCTCCGCCCGGATCCTGGATCCGTCGCGCTCGATTGCGCCGTGCAAAACGTGGGTGGCGCGCGTCGCGGGAGCGTCCCACCAGCTCTCCACCCGAACCGGATTCGCCCGCGGCGAGCCGGTTATGGCTGCGGCCACCAGCTCGGCAACGGCCGGGCCCCACCACTCCAAACCAGAATCGCCGGTCAGGTTCTCCAGAGGCGGGATGGCGATACGCGAGTACTGCGGGCCAGCGGGCTTCCCGCAGCCTGCCAGCAATAAAACCAGCGCGGCCGCAAAAACTTCAAAGCGCACGGAACTCCATGGCCATGAGCTCCTTGAATTCAGACAATTCCTGCAAGCCGGCAAACTCGGGCTCCTCGATGAACTTCCGGCGATCCTTGAACCCTTCCTCCAGCGCCTTGCGGATGTAAAGCAGCGCGCGCTCGTTCATCCCTGCCTGCGCGTAAACCTTGGCCAGGTAATAGTGGAAGCGGGCCCGCTCCTCGACGTTGCGCTCCTGAAGGAGCACCCCGTAAGTGGAGCGATGCTCGAACACGTCGGGATCGAGCTCGAGGGCCTTCGCGTAAGCTTTGGAAGCTTCCTTGTAATTCCTTCGGGCAAAGTATGCGGTGCCCAAATTACTGTAGATGGACGCCGACTCAGGCGAAATCTTCAGCGCCTTTTTGTACTGGCTGATGGCCCGGCGGTAGTTTTTTTGCGCGTAATGTACCGTGCCGATGTTATTGATGGCCTCGGCATACCGGGGATTCAACTTTACCGCGCGCTCGTAGTACTGCCTGGCGGTGTCGAGTTCGTGCAACTGGTGATAGGCGATGCCGATTTTGTTGAGGATCACCGCCAGGCGATTGGCGGCCTGCCGGTAACTCTCGTCCTCCCTGCGCGGCTTGCGGGCGGGAAGTTTGGCGGCCAGTTCCTCTTCCACCTTGCGGTAGAGTTCGATCGCCTCGCGGTACATTTTGCGCGCCATGTAAATGTCGGCGCGTTTCTCGGGAGTGAGCGGCTCCGGCGCCGGTTGCGAGGCCACGGGGGCTGCGTCGGGCTTCGTGCTGCCGGGCTGCGGGGATTCGGAAACTTGGGCCGGCAGGCAGACCGCCGCCAGCACCAGAAGCAAGGGGATGAGAGGCGGGCGCATCCTGACCTCCTCGCGGCCCCCGACCAGCGGGCTTCGACAGCGGCAATGGCCGGCCGGGGCCTGGCTGTCTTCATTTAAACACACTCAGCAGACGCTCAAAGAACCCCTTTTTTTCGGGCTTGGCGGGCGGAGCTTGCCGGGCGACCGCGGCGGGGCGGGCCGCGGCGGGCCTGGCCGGCTTGGCCGCCGGGCGCGGGGGTTGCTCGGTTGCCGGAGTGGGCGCGCTGGCTGGAGGCGTCTCCCAGGAAGCCACCTGAACGCCGCCGCCGTGGAGCCGGCAGGATTCCAGAGGCTCGGTCCCCGAAATGAACACTTCCGCGCGCCGTACGGGGCAGGCCGGGGTGGCGAGCTGGCCGCTCATGGGATCGATTTCCACGGTGACCACCCCGTCTGGCGGCTCGAATTCCTTTACGTTCCGGTAGTCGCGAAGCTGCGCCGCGCGCTTCATGAACTCGGTCCAGATGGGCAGCGCGGAATGCGCTCCTTCCAGGTTCAGCTCGCGGTTGTCGTCGAATCCAACCCAGACCACGCAGAGCAGGCGACTGGTGAAACCGGCGAACCAGCCGTCATGGGAAGTGCCGGTCTTGCCCGCCGCGGGCAGCAGGAAACCGCGCGCCCGCACGCCCGCACCCGTGCCGCTGCGCAGCACTTCCTCCATGATGTTCACCATCAGGTAGGCCAGCCGCGGATCCAGCACGGGCCGCTGCACAGGCCGATGATTGTAAATAATGTTGCCGGCACGGTCGCGAACCAGCGTAATCCAGTAAGGTTTCGAGTAAATTCCCTGATTGGCGAATACCGTGTAAGCGCCCGCAATCTCCAGCGGGGTTACTTCGTACGCGCCCAGCGCGATAGCCGGCGTGGCCTGGATGCGCAAGTTCATGCCCGCCCTTTCTGCCATTTCTTCCACGGCGTCATAGCCAATCATCTGCGCCACGCGGACCGTAGCCACGTTCATGGATTTGGCCAGAGCGTCACGCAGCGTGACCTGCCCGTGGTACTCGTTCTTGAAGTTGCTGGGGGTATAGGGACGGTTGTCGAACCAGAAAGTGGTGGGTTCGTCGTTGACCAAGGTGGCCGGCGTGATCACGGGGTAGCCGCCGCGCAGGGCGGTTTCCAAGGCGGCTGCGTAAACAAAGGGCTTGAAAGCAGAGCCGGGCTGGCGGCGGGCCAGCACCCGGTTCAACTGGCTGACGCCGTAATTGCGGCCGCCGATCAGCGCCTTGACCGCGCCGGTCTGCGGGTCGAGCGCGATCAGAGCCACCTGGGGATCGGGGAGGTCGGGCTCGCGACGGCGCCGCCGGCGGATGCGCTCGTCCACCTCCTGCAAGCCCACGCGCACCGCCTCGGCCGCCGCCCGCTGCAAGTCCATGTCCAGGGTGGTGTAAATGCGGTAAGCCTCGCTCTGGAAGTCGTGTTCCTGGAACTGGCGGTTCAGTTCGTCGTTGACCAGGTCCACGAAATAGGGTGCGTCGGTGGATTCCATGCCCGGCGGCGCCAGCGTCAGCGGGGCCAGGATGGCCTCCCGGTATTGTTCCTCGGTGATGAAGCCGTTTTCGCGCATCAGCCCCAGCACGACGTTGCGGCGCTGCCGGGCCCGCTCCGGATTCCGGTACGGGTTATAAAGGCTGGGGCCGCGCACCATGCCGGCAAGCAAAGCCGCTTCGGGCAAGGTCAGTTCGCGCACGTCCTTGCCCAGATAGGCCTGGGCGGCCTCCCCGAAGCCGTGTATGTTGAAGCTGCCATGGCGCCCCAGGGGGATCTGATTCACGTAATACTCGAAGATCTGCTCCTTGGACAGCCTCTGCTCCAGCAGCAAGGTGATGAGCACCTCGGCCGCCTTGCGCTGCCAGGTCCGGCGGTAATCCAGGAAGAAGCTGCGCGCCAGTTGCATGCTCAAAGTAGAGGCGCCCTCCTGGAGCCGCCGTTCCTTCAAGTCCACGTAAGCAGCCTTGATGACCCGCAGGGGATCGAAGCCGGCGTGCTGGAAGAATCGCTTGTCCTCGGCCGCGATGATGGCGTCAACCAGAACCTTGGGTAGGTCGGCGAACCGCACCAGGCGGCGCTTCTCCCGGTTGCGGTCGGACAAGTTGGTGATAAGTTCCGGCTCCAGCAGATACTGAGTGCGCGGCGTGTTATCGCGCAGGGAGATGATCTCGGCCACGCGCCCGTCCTGGAACTTGATGACTCCCGCTTCCTCGTCAAAATAGGAATCGGGGCCGGGGAAGATCTCCACCGCATCTTCCCGCAGATGGAACCACCCCATCCGGTTGTTGCGCGATTCGCCGTAGCCGGCGCGGCGCAAAAAGGCCACGATTTCCGCGGGAGTGATCCCGTCGCCCACGTTCACCGCTCGGGGGGCGGCGAAGATCATCGAGGTGCTGGGAAACGGGCCGGCGCGCAGCTTGCGCTCGACCAGCCGCGAGAACTTGACGTAGTAGTAAGTGGATACGGAAATGCCCGCCAGCCCGGCCAGCAGGCAGACGACCAGGGCCAGGCGCACCACCGGATGCAGGAGCAACCGCGCTGCGAAGGACTTGCGTGGCAACTGGATTTTCACCGGCACGGCATCCTGCCCGCCTCTCTCATTATTCTCTCAGACCCGGGCCGCAACCAACGCTGCCTCGATGCGCCGCTCACCGCTGGCCCGCGCGCGGGCGGAAATGCAAGTCAACCGTGTAGGGCCCCAGGTCCACCGGCGCCACGTAAGGGACTTCCAGTTCCAGCCGGCCGCGCGAGCGGTCCAGCCTCACCTGATCGCTGCGCACGGGCAAGCCCAGTTGGGCGGCGCGGTTTACCACGCGCGCCCGGATCCATTCGTCGGGCACGGCGGGCGGCGGGTTCTCCGCCGCTATTTCAGTCAGAAACCGTCGGAAGCGCCACGCCCCCCAGTACACGGGCGCAAGGCGCAGGCAGACCGCGCAAGCCGCCAGCAGCACCACGACAGCGGCCGCACGCCGCCACCGGCCGCCGCTCATCGGTGGGCTTGCTCCAAAGACTCCAGCTCTTCCCATATGTCGTGATGGGGCTTCCAGTCCGGGTGTTCCGGGCCGGCTAGCTGGACCTCGGGTACGCGCAGCGTCCCGTGACCGTAAGGGCAGATGTATTCGATATGCGGGCGCCCGAAAAGCAACATGCCGCCCCAGGATCCCGTTTCAACCGGCATCCGCAGCCGGCGCAGGCAGGTGCGGCAGCGGTAGCGCTGGTCCAGCCACGCCAGGTATAGCAGCCCGCATCCTACCAGGAAGCACGCACCGGCGGCTAGCGTCCAAACCAGATCGTGCCCGAAGGGCCGGCCGATGTAGAGGAAGGGTCGCGGCGGCGGCAGCCACAGCTTGACCAGGGACCACAAGCCGCGCACTGCCAGGATCACCCCCAGCATCTTGATGCCCAATAGCCCCCAGTACTTCATTGCTCAATGTGAAGACGCTCGGCGCACGCCCATGGTTCCCGGGCTCATGCGCGGAAAATGTTCCTGAGCAACAACAGCAAGTTGGAAGGATGCTCGCCCAGCCGCCTCATGAAATAGGGGAACCAGGCGCGTCCGTAAGGGACATAAAGGCGGAGCCGCAAGCCCTCGCTGAGGAAGCGCCGCTCCAGGTCCCGGCGAACCCCGTACAGCATCTGAAACTCATAGCGCTCGGAAGGGATTCCCTGTTCGCGTGCGTAAGCCAGGATTCGTTCGATCAGGAACTCATCGTGCGTGGCGAAGCCCGGATAGACCCCGCGATCCAGCAGTATCCGCGCCAGCACGAGAAAGTTCTGGCGGATCTGCCAGCGGCGGGTGAAGGCCACGCGGGCGGGTTCTCGGTAGGCGCCCTTGCACAAGCGCACCGGGATGCCCCGCTCGCAGAGCATTTCCAAATCCGCCTGGCTCCGGCGGAGATAAGCCTGGATGACGCCGCGCACGTTGCCGTAGCGCTCGTGCATGTGCACCACCAGCGCGAGCGTCCGGTCCACATAAGGCAGCGCTTCCATATCCACTTCGACCGAGGTACTCACCGCCGCCGCCCGCGCCACCACTGCCTCGACGTGCTCGCGACAAAGCGACTCGGAAAAGTCCATGCCGAACTGGCTCAGCTTGAGCGAGACGGTGGCGTTGAGGCCCAGCCGCTGGATGCCCTCCAGCGCCGCCAGGTAAGCGTCCCGCGCTGCCACGACTTCCGCGGCCGAGGTGACTCCCTCCCCCAGGCAGTCCAGTGTCACCAAGTAGCCGGCATCGTTCAGACGGCGGCAGACGGCGATTGCGTCTTCCAGCTCCTGGCCGGCGACAAAGCGCGAAGTCAGGCGGCGCGCGAGAGCGGAGGTTTCCACCCAGCGCCTCAGGCGTCGCCGTCGAGACAGAAATAGAAACAGTGCGCGCACCAGCATGTCCTGCCGCGCTCTTCTCCCACAGTAGCCCAACGGCAGGCGGGTCCGCTGTCGAGAGCATGGAGCCTGTGGTAGACTTCGAGACGTAACTTGAAAGCGTTTGCAAACAAGGGGTCGATCATGAAGAAAACGCACGGCCTGTTCGTCCTGGCATCCGCGCTGGCCTCGATGCTCGCGGCACAGCCCAAACCCGACTTTTCGGGCACGTGGAAGCTGGATAGCGCGAGCAGCAATTTTGGTGCTCTACCCGCGCCGCAGAGCAGCACCTTGAAGATCGCGCACAAGGACCCCGAGCTCAAGTTCGTCTCGATCACGGTGGGCGACTCCGGGGAACGCACCTATGAGCTGACCTTCACCACCGATGGCAAAGAGTGCACCAATTTCGTGGGCAACGTCGAGGTCAGGAGCGTGGTGAAGTGGGACGGTGACGCGCTGACCATGGAGCATAAGGCGGCCGGTGGGGAGGTCACCCTCGGGGACCGGTGGGTCCTTTCCGATGGAGGCGCCACGCTGACCATCACGCGGCACTGGTCCGGATCGCAGGGCGAGACCACGCAAACCCTGGTGCACCACAAGCAGTGAGCGCGCCCGGGCTGGGGCGATTTCTCGCCGAGCGATAAATCCCGCAGAATTTTACGCTTGCAGCGTGGGAAATTTGTGGAAAATTCTCCTTGACAGGGGTAGCGTCCGGGCCTTATAAAAGGGGTGTACTAGTACTCGCACAGGCGACCCAGATCATCAACGAACGCAGCAGGGCGCCGGCGGGCAGGTGCCACGAGGGGCGCTCGCCGGGGCAACCAGGGAAGCGGAGCCAAGGAGGGTGTAGGATGTCGGAAGCGCGCCCCTTCTCTCCGGTTAGTGCCCAAGCCGCTGTTTCCGCGCCGGATTACGCTGAGCGCCGAGAAGCCATTCTCGTGGTCAGCCCGGCGCCGGAAGACCACGCCTTGCTGGCCCCGCTGCTCGATCGTTGCGGCCGCAAGATGTACACGGCGCGCAGCTATCGCGAAGCGGTGGCCGTGCTGTGCCGCGACAGGTTCTCAGTGGTCCTATGCGAACGCGATCTGCCTGACGGCAAATGGAAAGACCTGCTGAGCCAGATCGCACCTCTGGCTGACCCGCCCTGTTTGATCGTCATCTCGCACGCCGCCGACGAGTACCTGTGGGCGGAGGTGCTCAACCTTGGCGGCTACGACGTGCTGGCCAAGCCTTTCGATCCCCAAGAAGTGCTACGGGTGGTCACCCTGGCTTGTGACCACTGGCGACGGGAGTGCCAGCGCAGCTCCGGATTCGACGCTTCGCCCAAACCTCAGGGTCACGCGGAAGCGATCCCCCCTCAGGTTTTCAAGACAGCGGCCGGCCGCTGAGTGCGGCCTGTGAGGTGCCGCGCGGATATGCCACAATGCGCCAGAGGGGCCCGTGCGAATTGATTTTGTGCTGTTCGATGCCGGCGGGGGCCACCGCGCGGCGGCCAACGCGCTCGAGCTGGTCATCCGCCAGCAGGGCCGACCCTGGCGGTTGTGCACGTGGAATCTGCAAGAACTGCTCGACGACCTCGATCCCGCGCGCAAGCTCCTCGGCATCCGCCTCCAGGATCTGTACAACCTGATCCTGGAGAAGAACTGGACGCTGGGCGCGCGCCAGCTGCTGCGTTTGCTGCACGCGCTCATTCGCCTGTACCACCGGCCGATGGTCCGGCGCCTGGAGGCGCATTTCCGCCGCGAACGCCCGGACTTACTGGTCTCCCTCATCCCGCACTTCAATCGCCCGTTGTTCGAAGGCTTGCGGCAGGCGCACGGCGACGTGCCCTACGTCACGCTGCTCACGGACCTGGCCGACTACCCGCCGCATTTCTGGATCGAACGCCAGCCGCAGTATTTCATTTGTGGCTCGGAACGCGCAGTCGAGCAGGCGCGCGCGCTCGGCCATCCTCCGCAAGCCATCTACCGGGTCTCGGGCATGGTCCTGCACCCGCGCTTTTACCAGACGCCGGAAGCAGACCGGCGCGCGGGCCGCAGGAGGCTGGGTTTGGACCCGGACAGGCCCACCGGCCTCGTGCTCTTCGGCGGCCAGGGGTCGCGGGTGATGCGCACCGTCGTCGAGCGGCTAGAGGGTTCTGGCCTTCCCCTTCAGCTCATCGTGCTGTGCGGCCACAATCACCGGATTCGCAACACGCTTGCCCGGCGCCGGACCCGCATTCCGGTTCACCTGGAAGGCTTCACCACCGACGTGCCCGCCTACATGCAACTGGCCGACTTCTTCGTCGGCAAGCCCGGCCCGGGATCCATCAGCGAAGCCCTGGCCATGAAGCTACCCGTGATCGTGGCCTGCAACGCCTGGACCTTGCCGCACGAGCGTTATAACGCGGAATGGATCCGCCGGGAGCAGTTGGGGCTGGTGGTGAAAAGCTACCGGCGCATTGAGGAAGCCGTAGCCGAGTTACTTACGTCGGGTAATCTCGAGAGATTCCGCGACCGCGCCGCCGCGCTTGACAACCGCGCGGTTTTCGAAGTCCCTGACCTTCTGGCCGAAATCGCGGAACGCGGCCCCGACCCCGCGCGCGGGCGAACACCAGCGGCCTGGCGCGCCGGCCGTTGCATGAGCGCTCTCTAATCCACGCCCGCTCCGACCGATAAGTGCACCGAGGGCGTCAGCGCGCCTCGGACTGGGTATGATCGCTCTGGCCGGTTTAGTCGTCGTTCTGGGCGCCGTCATCGGTGGCTACCTTCTCGAGCACGGAAACCTGATCGTGTTGTTTCAGCCCGCCGAGTTCGTCATCATCGGCGGGGCAGCCCTGGGTACCCTGATCGCCGCCAATCCCCCCACGGTAACGCTGGGAATCCTCAAGGGGCTGGCAGGACTCATCAAAGGCAGCCGCTTCACCAAGGCGTTTTACATGGAAACGCTGAAGATGCTGAGCGAGCTGTTCAACCACGCCCGCAAAAACGGCTTGTCCAAGCTGGAGCAGGACATCGAGGATCCGTCCAAGAGCCCGGTGTTTTCCAAGTACCCCGCCCTGCTCAAGGACCATCACGCTCTCAGCTTCGTCTGCGACACGGTGCGGCTGCTGGTGACGGGAGGCGTGCAGACGCACGACCTGGACCAGATGATGGAGCTGGACCTCGAGGTTCATCATCATGGCGCCACACAACCAGTCGCGGCGCTGACCACGGTGGCCGACTCGCTGCCGGGCCTGGGAATCGTGGCCGCCGTGCTCGGCGTGGTCATCACCATGGGCGCCATGGGCGGGCCGCCTGAGGAAATCGGGCACAAGGTCGCAGCGGCGCTGGTCGGCACCTTCCTGGGCGTGCTCATGTGCTACGGCTTCGTGGGGCCGCTAGCCGCCCACATGAGCAAGCTGGCGGACGCGGAATCGCAGTACTACCACGTGTTGCGCGTGGGCCTGGCGGCTTTCGCAAAAGGCTTGCCGCCGTTGCTCGCCGTGGAATTCGCCCGGCGCACCATCCCCTCGCATCTGCGGCCCAGCTTCCAGGAAATGGAGGCCGCCTTCCGCGGCGCCAGGGCCGCCGCTGGAGCTGCCGCATGAGTACCCAACCCAACGCCCCGGTCATCATCGTCAAGAAGAAGCGCGGCCACGGCGGCCAACACGGCGGCGCCTGGAAGGTTGCCTACGCCGATTTCGTGACCGCCATGATGGCCCTGTTCATCGTGCTCTGGCTGCTGGCCAGCGACGAGAGGGTGCGCAAGGCGGTGGGTGGCTACTTCCAGGATCCCACTGGCCGTGGCAATCTGATGGGCACCACGCTGAGCGGTACCGGCGACGGCCTGGCCCTCAAACGCGAGGACATGGTCAATCTCAAGGAGAAAATCCAGCAGGCCTTGCAGCAATCGGTCAGTCTGGACCGCATCAGGAAAAACGTCGAAATTACCGTCACCGGCGAGGGCCTGCGCATCGAGCTGCTGGAAGACGAGAAGGGCGTGTTTTTCGAAACCGGCAGCGCCAAGCCCACCCCGAACGGCGAGGAGCTGATCATAAAACTCGCCGAAGAGCTCGGCAATTTACCCAACAAGGTCTACCTGGAAGGTCACACTGATGCGCGGCCTTACAGCGGCGACGGGGCCTACACCAACTGGGAACTCTCTACGGACCGCGCCAACGCCGCGCGCCGCATCATGCAGGCACACGGGCTGCGGCCCGACCAGGTGGCGCAGATCCGCGGATTCGCCGACCAGCGGCTGCGCTTGCCCAAGGATCCCACCCACCCCTCCAACCGTCGCATTTCAGTAATCGTGCAATATCTGGCTACCCCGGAAACGGCCACTGCCAGCGAGCGCCAAAAGCCGCCGTCACCGGTGAGCCTCAAACACTAACGCAGCCACTCGTCCAGATGCTTGCGCACGAAGTCGTCGTCGCTGAGGTGCAGGTAGGCGCGACAGACGCGGTCAATTTCCTCGAGCTGGCCGGGCGAAAGATCGTCGTCCGGATCCAGGCACCAGCGGCCCGCCATCAGGCCCTGGCGGCGCAGGATTTCGTGGATGCCCGCGATGCAGCCGCGAAAGTTGTTGGCCGCGTCGAACAGCGCGGCGTTGGCGTCGGTGATCTGCGCCGCCAGCGTGAGCAGCTCTGCGGTCAGCGGTTCCTTGCCTTCGGCCACGCGGTGAGCTCGTTCCAGATGTTCGACGGCACGGCGCGTCCAGCACGCCCAATGCCCCAGCAGCCCCCCCACGATTCGGCAGCTCGCCCCATCGCCGAAGCGGAACTCCGTCAGCAGATCAACCAAGATGGAGTCGTCGTTGCCAGTGTAAAGCGCGATCTCTCCGGCCCGGCCGGACTCGACTACCGCGCGCACCACGTCCAGCGTCTGGTAACGGTTGAAGGGGGCGATCTTGATGGCGACCACGTTCTCGATTTCGGCGAACCTCCGCCAGAAACGGTAGGGCAGTAACCGGCCGCCCACCGCGGGCTGCAGGTAGAACCCGAACACGGGCAAGATCGAAGCCACCGCGCGCACATGATCGAGCAACTGGTCCACGGACGCATCTTTGAGCGCGCCCAGGCTCAGCAGGATGGCATCGTAGCCGCAGCGCGCGGCGAACTCGGCTTCGCGCACGGCCTGCCGGGTGGGGCCCACCGCGCCCGCCACCTTGACGCAGTCGCGCCCGCGCAGCTCTTCCATGGTGAGTTCCAGCAGCGGCTCGTAAAGGCCGATTTTGGGATCGCGGATGGCGAACTGCGTGGTGTGCACGCCGATGGCGACGCCGCCGGCGCCGGCCGCCAGATAGTAGCGAGTCAGCGCCCGCTGCCTCCGCTCATCCAGTTTGCGCTCCGCGGTCAGCGCCAGCGGGTGCGCGGGAATCACCGTGCCCCTGCGCAGGATCTCGCGCCAGCCCATCCTCAGAACCTCCCGTCGCGCACTTCGAAATGCGTGGGCTTGTTCCAGAGCACGCCGCCCGCCCGGATCCATTCCGCCACCCACTCGATCATTTGCTCCAGGCTGACCTCGGGGTAGCCGAACAGGTGGTGGCAGCGCGAGGCGTCGCTGAGCAGGGCGGTGGGCGCCTCGGTGCCTTCGAACAGCGGCTCCACCCCGAAGCGCCGCGCGAACTTCCAGGCCAGCGACCGGACCGAGACGGTCTCCGGACCGGTCACGTTGAGCACAAGGGGCGGCGACTGGCAAAGGGCGAGGGCGCGCAGAGCCACCGAGTTCGCGTCGCCTTGCCAGATCACGTTGACCATCCCCATGGCCAGGTTCACCGGCCTGCGCTCGTAAACCTTGAGCGCAATGTCCACCAGGACGCCGTAGCGCAGGTCAATGGCGTAGTTGAGCCGCAGCAGGGTCACTGGCGTGCCGTAGCGGGCGGAGAAGTATTCGAACATGCGTTCCCGGCCCAGCACCGACTGGGCGTACTCGCCCACCGGATCGGGCGGCGTCGCCTCCGTAGGACCTCCCTGGGCGATGGGCACGAGCGGGTAGACGTTGCCGCTGGAGAAAGCGACGATGCGCGAATGGCGGAACCGTCCGGCTACGCGGCCGGGCAGGTAGGTGTTGAGCGCCCACGTCAAGAACTCGTTGCCGGTGGTGCCGAACTTGCGAGCGGCCATGTAAATTACGTTGGGCAGATCGGGCAGGGCGCGGAGCTGGTCCTCGTCCAACAAATCAGCGCAAATTGTTTCCACGCCGGCCGCCTCCAGCTCCTCCCGCGCCCGCGGGTTGGAAAACCGCGCCACGCCAACGATGCGCTTGCGCACCCCAGCCTCGTCCGCCGCCCGCCGGGCCCGCCGCGCCAGGCTCGGCCCCATTTTCCCCGCCACGCCCAGAATCAGGATGTCGCCCTCCAGCTCGCGCATGAAGGCCAGGTCGGCCGTGCTGGGACGCGACAGTCGTTCCTCCAGTTCAGCTTCGGTCCGGATCGGGTTCATCGTTTGTATCCGATTTTGCGCAACAGATCATGCCGCCACTGGGCGCCGGCGGCATCTTCGATTCCTTTGGGCGAGAAGCCGTCCACCACGCCCAAAACGCCCCGACCCTGTTCGGTTTCGGCCACGATCACCTCGACGGGATTGGCCGTGGCGCAGAAGATCGAGCAAACTTCGGGTACGTCCTTGATGCGGTTCAGAATGTTGATCGGGTAGCCTTCGCGCAGGGCGATCACGAAAATATGGCCGGCCCCGATGGCCTGCGCGTTGCCACAGGCCAGCGCCTTCAAATCCTCGTCGTTGCCCTCCAGCCGGGTCAGGCAGGCGCCCGAGGCTTCGTTGAAGGCAATGCCGAACTTCATCTGGGGGACCGTGTTGACGATGGCTTCGTAGAGATCCTCGACGGTCTTGATGAAGTGCGTCTGACCGAGGATGATGTTGCCGCCCTCGGGAATTTCAAGCCGGATCGCTTTCAGTTCCATAGCGCTACTTAGGATACTATGCGCACGGCCGCGGCCAGAAAACACCGCATCAGGGTGGTTCCCTGTGGTACACGGAAAGCATGAGGCCGCCACGCCAGGACTGGAGCAAACTGAAAGTTTTCCCGCTCGCGCAACGCAAGAGCCTCACTTCCGTGGCGGAAATCCTGCGCCAGCCCGATTCGCCTCCGCCCACCTGCCCGGAAGAAACCCTGCGACAGATCCGGGCCTGCGCCCAAGCCATCCTCGCCGCACGCCAGCGCAACGCGGCCGTGATCCTGATGTACGGCGCTCACCTGTTGCGCAACGGCGCCGCCCTCATCCTGGAACGCATGATGGCGCAGGGCTGGTTGACCCACGTAGCCACCAACGGCGCTGGCTCCATCCACGACTGGGAATACGCCTGGCTGGGGCGCTCCACCGAGGACGTGCGCGCCAATGTCGCCACGGGCACGTTCGGGGCGTGGGACGAAACCAGCCGCTACATCCACATCGCGCTGCTGGCCGGGGCGCTGCGCGAGGAAGGCTATGGGGTCTCGATGGGCCGCTTCATCTGGGAAGACGGCGCAAGTTTGCCTGAGCCCGAGGAGCTGGAAGCCGCCATTCGCTCGGATCCCGACGGCGCGCTCGCTTCCGCCCGCGCGGACCTGTTGCGCATCATGCGCACGCACGGCATTCCCGCCGGGCGCGTCCATCTGGAGCACCGTTTCAAACACGCATCCATCCTGGCGCAGGCTTTTCGCCACCAAGTGCCCGCGACCGTGCACCCGGGCATCGGCTACGACATCATCGCCAACCACCCGATTTACGATGGCGGGGTGATCGGGCGCGCGGCGGCGTGGGATTTCCGCCTGTTTGGCGATTCGGTGGCGATGCTCGAGGGCGGCGTGGTGCTTTCGGTCGGATCGGCCGTGATGGCGCCACAAGTTTTCGAGAAGAGCCTCAGTTGCGTGAACAACCTGCGCATCCAGGCCGGCCTGCCGGCCATATCGGGCCATTCGATTTTCGTGGTGGACATCCAAGAGGGCGGTCGTTGGGACTGGTCCACGGGCGAGCCGCCCAAGACCGATCCCGCCTATTATCTGCGCTTCTGCAAGAGTTTCTCGCGCATGGGAGGCCAAATGCATTATGTCCAAACAGACAACATCGTTTTCATGCACAACTTGCTGTGGGCGCTGAGCGGCCGTCTTTGAAGGAGCCCGCGCAACGGGTTCGGGTGCCGCACCAACTTGCCTGGTCTCGCGCAGCCTTGTTAAACTGAAATCGTTGACGCGCCCGCTGCGAGCGGGGACTTTCCCGAGGAGCGATCCCCGATGGCGAGAGTTTGCGAAATTTGCGGCAAGCGACCCATGACTGGCCACCGCATCAGCCACGCGCACAATGTCACCAAACGCCGTTTCTATCCCAATCTCCAGCGCGTGCGGGCCGTCGTCAACGGGACGACGAAGCGCATTCGGGTCTGCACCGCCTGCCTGCGGAGCGGGCGAGTCCAGAAAGCTGGCTGATTTCTCAAGCCAGCCCGGTCCCGGTCTATCATGGCAGCCATGAGGGCTGCACTCAATCGCCGGGCTTTTCTTTCCTCGCCGCTGTGGGCCGCCGGGTTGCACGCCGGCCCGCGGCTGCCCAATTTCGTCATCATTCTCGCTGACGACCTCGGCTACGGCGAGCTGGGCTGCTACGGCCACCCCAGCTTCCAGACCCCGCACCTGGATCGCATGGCCCGCGAGGGCGTCCGCTTCACCGACTTCTATGTGCCCATGCCTTTCTGCGCGCCCACGCGCAGCTCGCTGCTGACCGGCCGCTACCCGTTTCGCACCGGCGTGACCGGCAACCCGGCGCCCGACGCCGGCATCAACGACCTGGGCTTGCCCGCCAGCGAGATCACCTTCGCCCAGGCGCTCCAACCGCTAGGTTACGTCAGCCTTTGCATCGGCAAGTGGCACCTCGGGCACACGCCCGAATTCCTCCCTCGCAAACGCGGCTTCGGCGAATATTACGGGATCCTGTATTCCAACGACATGCGCCCGGTGCAGATCGTGCACAACGAGCAGGTCGTGGAATACCCGGTCGTGCAGCCTCTACTGACGCGCAAGTACACCGAGAAAGCACTGGATTTCATCCAGCGCAACCGCAACCGCCCGTTCCTGCTGTATCTGGCCCACGCCATGCCGCACAAGCCGCTGGCCGCCTCCGAGGAGTTCTACACGCCGGAGACACCGGGCGATCTCTACGCCGACGTGATCCGGGAGCTGGATCACTCGGTGGGCCGGATTCTCGCCTGCCTGCGTGATCTGGGACTGGAGGAAAACACGCTTGTCATTTTCACTTCCGACAATGGTCCCTGGTTCGGCGGCTCGACAGGCGGCCTGCGCGGCATGAAGGCCACCACTTGGGAAGGCGGCATCCGGGTGCCCTTCATCGCGCGCTGGCCCGGGCGCATCCCGGCGGGGCGCGTGGTTCGCGAGCCGGCGGGAATCATTGACGTCTTCCCTACCTTGCTCGCACTGGCGGGCGCGCCGCTGCCGGCAGATCGCGTCATCGACGGTCGCAACATCTTCCCGCTAATGACTGGCGAGGCCGCCGCCAGTCCTCACGAGGCCTTGTTCGCGATGTCGGGGGCCCGCCTGGCCATCGTGCGCTCGGGTCGCTGGAAGCTCCACGTGCTCTCGCCCGGCAAAGAGACGCGCTATCGGCAAGACCCCAGCGGGTGGGTGGATCCGCGGGGTCCCGATGGCGTGACTCTCATCGCCCAGTTCGAGC
>JBMFPL010000006.1:0-21549 GCA_049969115.1 Bryobacteraceae bacterium
CGCTGGCGCTACGATGACACTAAGCACGAAGCACGGACACAGGGAAGTCACGTGGAATAGAAATCATCGGATACAGACCAATCTTCGAGATATTTTCCACCAGCGCAGCACCGGCTGCTCGTCACGCTGCTTCGGCGAGCGCTCCGCCCTGTCCAGCTCCGCCAGCGCCACCACGTCTTCCACCGCTTCACAAGCTCACGTAGATGCGCGTGATGAACAGGTTCACCACGAAGATCAGGATGATGGAAGCCACCACCGCCTGGGTGGTCGAGCGCCCCACGCCTTGCGTGCCGCCGGTGGTCGAAAGCCCGTAATAACAGCCGATCAGAGCCACGATGAAGGCGAACACGAACGGCTTCAACAGGCCGAAAGTGATGTCCAGGTACTCGAGCGACTGCCAGGCGTTGTTCCAGTACTGGGCGGGGCTGAGGTTCAAAAAGAAATAGGCGATCACGAAACCGCCCAGCAGCCCGACGAAGTCCGCGATGATGGTGAGCAGCGGCAGCACCACGCAGGTCGCGATCAGCCGGGGCTTGACCAGCTTCTGGATGGGATCGGTGCCCAGGGCTCGCATGGCGTCAATTTGCTCGGTCACTTTCATGGATCCCAATTCGCTGGCCATTCCCGCCGCATTGCGCCCGGCGACCACCACGGCGGTGAGCACTGGCCCTAGCTCGCGCACCATGGTCAGCGCCACCAGTTGCCCGGTCTGGCCGACTGCGCCGTAGCGCTGCAAGGCCTTGGACATTTGCATGCCCATGACCGCGCCGCTGAAAAAGCCGATCAGGGAGACGATGGGCAGGCTCCCAACCCCGATGATGTCCATCTGGAGAAAAATGTCGGCGGCGTAATGGGGGCGGCGAAACAGGTTCCGCAACGTCCGGCCCGCCAGCAAGAAAAACTCTTGAACCGCGAGCACCGGCGGCTTCAGAAAATCCAGCAAACCGTCGCTCCCTGAATCCCGATGGTAACATAACGGCTTGCGAAGACCGGACGAGCGATGAAGGGACTAACGGAGATCCCGGGGCTGCGTGTGGGCCACGCCTCGGACTACGAAGCGCTCACCGGCTGCACCGTGGTCCTGTGCGAAGCCGGCGCGGTGGCGGGCGCCGACCTGCGCGGCTCGGCCAGCGGAACCGAAGAATTGCCGGTGATGGCGCCCGACCACATCGCGCCACACGTACACGCCGTGGTCCTGGCGGGCGGCAGCGCCTTCGGGCTAGAGGCGGCTTCAGGCGTTCGCCGCTACCTCGAGCAGCAAGGCGTGGGCTTTGACACCGGCGTGACCCGCGTGCCCATCGTCCCCTGCGCCATCCTTTACGATCTTGGCGTGGGCAAGCCCGGTGTGCGGCCGACGCGCGAAATGGGGGAGGCCGCGGCTGCGGTAGCCATCAGCGGGCCGGTGGCCGAAGGGGCGGTGGGGGCGGGCACGGGCGCCACGGTGGGCAAGCTGTACGGCATGCGCCAGGCAATGAAGTCGGGCGTAGGATCCTGGTGCGTGTCGCTGGAGGGGCCACTGGCGGGCGTGAAAGTGGCGGCGCTGGCTGTGGTGAATGCTTTCGGCGACGTGGTGGACCCAATCACGGGGAAGATCGTGGCGGGCGCACGCGTCGCGCCCGAAAGTCGTGAGTTCGCCGATACCGCCGCACAGCTCAAGCGCGGGGTGCGTCCCGGTTTTCCACGCAGCAACACCACGCTGGTCGTCGTCGCGACCAACGCCGCCCTGGACAAGCCCGGCGCGCAAAAACTCGCCGCGCTGGCGCAGATCGGGCTGGCGCGTACCATTCGCCCGGTTCACACCGCTTACGACGGGGATTTGGTGATCGCTCTGTCGGCCGGCAAGGAACGGGCCGATCTGACTGCGCTGGGCGTGGCTGCCGCAGAAGCGGTGGCCGAGGCGGTGCTGCGGGCGGTGCGGCGCGCGCCATCCATGGGCGGAGTGCCCGGCCTCGCGGGTTGATTCTCTCGCACCGTGCAGCGGCCACAGGGGGTTGGCGCGCTGCCTTGGCCGCCCGCATTCAGCGGCCCAGATCCAGCTCCAGCCCTTCGGCCAGGGCCCTATTGACCACCCAGTTCCCTTCCGAGCGCATCCGTTCTAGCTCAGCCTCGGTGTAAACGAAAACGTCCACGGCCAGTCCCGGCAACACGGGGCGGTAGCGGACCAGCCTCTCCAGAAAAGGAAGCTCGCTGGAGCGCAGCACGATCAACAGGTCGGCGTCGCTGCCGGGCACGGGGGTACCCGCGGCGAGAGACCCGAACAGCACTATGCGGCTGATCTCGGGATGATCGCGCGCCAGGGCGCGCACCGCCTCCCGGAGTTGCCCGAGAACCGCTTCGCGATCAAACCAAGTGACGCTCGCAGAATTCCAGCACCTCGCTGGCCTGTTCAATGGCGCGGCCGGCTTCTTCCCGGGTGTAGTACTCATGGGGCGCTCCTTGCGGGAACGAATTGGGATACCTGGAGGGTACGTAGTGCTTGTCCAGCTCCCTGGCCTTGTCGAGCAGCCCGGCAGGCACGCAAGGCCCGAGACCAGCCAGCAACGAGGCGACCGAGTGCCCGCACGCCTCGCCCCCCATTCGCTGGTAGACCGCTTTCACCGCCTTCTCGGCGGCTTGTTGCGCTGCGAAGCATGCCCACTCGTAATCGCCGGCCTCCCGCGCCGTCTGCGCGTGGCGCAAATCGCGGCGCGCCTGGCTCATCCAGTCGCTGGCCCGTGACGGCATGCAGCTCCTGCCTCAGGCTAGCACACGCTCAGGCCTCGACCGTGGCGATGCGGAGTTTCTCGAAGCGGGGCGTGCCCAGCCCGCGCTGCGCGGCCAGCGTCAGGTAGCGCATGCGGCCCTCGTCCAGATCCCAGTAGGCCTTCGCCGCCCAGGCATCGAGCGCGACCGGATCGACGCCCGCGATCAACGTCTTGCGCAGCTCGACGTCCGCCAGGTTGCCTCCCGTCGGTCCGTTGCGGACCAGTACGCGCCAGGCGTCAATGATAGTCAGCGTGGGCCGGATGAAGCTGGCCAGATCGGCGAGACTTTCGTGAATGCGCTGGTGGAGCCTGTGCCGCTGGCCGCCGAGGATGCCGTACCAGTTCTTGATGCCCAGCGTGGCCCCAGTCAGGCTGTGATGCTTGGCGATGGGGATGTTGATGACCTTGTCCGCCCGCAGCACCAGGTCGAAGACGGGCCATTCGCTGAGAACCTCGCCGCGCAGGTCCACCCGCCGGAATCGCCGGCGTTCGGGCAGAATGATCTCGGCTCCTTCGGCACGCGCGGCCGCCGCGATGCCGCTGCGCTGGTAGACGCGCTGCGGCTCGTTGGTGGAGACGTCCCCCACCAGGACACGCGCCGCGCCAGCCTCCAGGCACAGGCGCACGACTTCGGCCACCACCTCGGGGTTGGTGTTGGCGGCCTGTTCCGGCGTGCGATCCCAGGCCATGTTGGGCTTGATGGCGACCACGTCGCCCCGGCTGACGAAACGGCCAATACCTCCTAGCGCCTGGATCACACCCCGCACCGCCGCGCGCGGGTCTTCGCCCCTGGCGACGACCAGATCGGGTACGTCCTCTCGCGCCGGCGGGCGCAGATCGCGCCGCAGGCCGAGAGGCAGGGGCTCTTCGGGGCGATGGCTGCGACCGTGCAGCCAGAGCGCTGCTGCCGCCGTTCCCCCACCCAACCCTCCTGCGCGCAGCAGCGCCACGAGCGCTCGCCGGCGATCCACGGGCCGCGGATCGGGCGTCATAATTAAAGTCTAACCCGCCCCTGATGCCTGCAGACCTGAGCGGTCGCCGTCATCCTGGCCGCTGGATGGCCGGCACGGCCTTCTGGCTGATCGGTTTTTCCGCGGTCAACGCCCAGATCGTGCTGATGCGCGAGCTCATGGTGGTTTTCCAGGGCAACGAGCTCTCACTCGGCCTGATACTGGCGGGCTGGCTGGTCTGGACCGCGGCGGGCAGCGGGCTTTTGGGAAAACTGGGCGCTGGAGCGACGCGCCCCGAGCGGCTGGTGGCGACGCTGGAGGCAGCCGTGGCATTCGCGTTCCCGCTCAGCATCGCAGCGGTTCGCGGGACCAGGCAAGTCTTGCAGCCGGTGACCGGCGAGATGCTGGGGCCCGGGCGCATGCTGCTGGCCGGCACGGTCCTGCTGGCGCCGTTCTGCCTGTTGTCGGGTTGGCTGTTCGCTGCCGCGAGCCGGCTGAGGATGCAGTTGGCGCGCGAGGAGACTGCGGCGGCCAGCTCCCGCGTTTACTTGCTGGAGGCGATCGGCTCGGCGGTGGGCGGCCTGCTGGCGAGCCTGGCGCTGATTCGCTGGCTTGGGCCGTTCGCCATCGCTTGGGCGATCGCAGGAATGAATCTGGTGGTGGCGGCGCGGCTGGGGTTGAGAAGCTCCTGGGCGCCGCTGGTGGCGGCGGCGTTGTGGGGACCGGGGTGGATCGCCACACAAACGCTGGAAAATGTTTCGCTTGCCGCCCTCTGGCGCGGTTTTCACGTCCTCGATTCGCGCAATTCGATCTACGGCAACCTGACCGTGGTCGAGACCGAAGGAAGCCGCACGCTTTACGAGACCGGCCTGGCCGCGGGCTCCGCGCCCGATCCAGCCGCGGCCGAGGAGGCCATCCACTACGCGCTGCTGGAGCACCCGCGCCCGCGCAGCCTCCTGCTGATCGGGGGCGGCTGGCAGGGATCCTTGCTTGAGGCGCTCAAGCACCGGACGCTGGAGCGCGTGGATTACGTCGAACTGGACCCCGCCGTGCTGTCGCTGGCTGGGCGTTATTTTCGCCAGCAGTGGCTGCCCGCCCGGCTCGATCCCAGGGTGCACGTCCACGCTCTTGACGGCAGGCTTTACGTGCGCCGGGCCCGCGAGCGGTTCGACGTGATCATCGTCAATCTCCCCGAGCCCGAGACCGCGCAACTGAACCGCTTTTACACCCTGGAATTCTTCCGCGAAGCGGCGCAGAAGCTGAACCCTGACGGCGTGCTTGCGCTGCGGTTGCGCGGTTCGGAGAATTACGTCAGCCCGGAGCTGGCACGCCTGCTCGCCTCCATCCACGCCACTCTGCGCCAGGTCTTTACGGAAGTGGCCGTGTTGCCGGGCGAGACCGTCCATTTCTTCGCCGCCCGCCGGGCAGGCGTGCTGGTGCGTGATGCGGACGGGCTGGAGGCGCGCTGGCGTGAACGTGGGATAGAGACTCGCTACGTGCGCGACTATTACTTCCGCTTCCGCCTGACGCCGGCCAGGGTGCGCGTGCTCGAACAACAGATGGCCGCGAGCCCGGGCGTCCGCCTCAACCGCGATTTCGCTCCGGTGGGTTACTACTATGGCGTGACGCGCTGGAGCGCGCAGTTCGACGTGCGTTACAGGGCCGCCCTGGAAGCCGCAGGCCGCGTCGGTTTCGCACCGGTTTCGGCGCTGGTGCTGTTCGCCGGGGCGCTGCTGGCCTGGCGGGCGAGCCGCGGCGGGACAGGCGGCGCGGCAGCGCTGGCCGTCGCGGCCATGGGTTTCACGCTTATGGCGCTCCAGGTGCTCTTGCTGATTGGCTTCCAGGCGCTTTACGGCTACGTTTATCACCAGCTTGCTCTGATCATCGGGGCGTTCATGGCGGGCATGGCTGTGGGCAGCCGGCGCGCCCTCCTCAGCGGGCGGGAAGGCGATGGGCGGCGCCTGGCGGTAACGGCGGTGGCGGCCGCTGTATCAGGTCTGGCGCTGTTCGCCATCATGCGCGCGCTGGGGGCAGTGAGTGCAGGCCCCGGTCCCTGGCTGATCGGGCACGTTGTCTTTCCTGCGCTGGCTGCCGCCTGCGGAGGGTTGGGCGGTTTCCAGTTTCCTGTCGCCAGCCGGCTCTACTTCCAGCAGGGCGGTGCACGCGGTGCCGGCGCCCTGTACGCGCTGGATCTGACCGGGTCTTGCGTGGGGGCCTTGCTGGTCAGCGCCTATCTGCTGCCGGTTTTCGGCTATCTCAAAACGGCTTGGGTGATCGGGCTGGTGAACTTGCCTGCTGCATGGCTGGCGGTGCGGCGCGTGGCTTCGCACTGACCATGTGGCGGTCGCCGAAAACGAAGGCGGTGAAGCGGAAGATGTCGGTCTCGGGATCACGCCACGCTCCTGGCGGCAGTCCCGCCTTCAGGCAGGTTTCCTCCAGGAAGGTCTTCCGGTCCCAGCGTTGTTCGGTGGCGACCTGGGGCAGCAGCAAGCCTTCTTGTTCGCCGCGCTTGATGACCAGCCCGTGCCTGCCTATCACGATTTCTTCCACCGCCAGCACGTGGCGCAGGGGCGAGAGCACCGAGATTTCGTACTCCAACTGATCGAGCTCGGCCGTGGTGACGGGCGGGAAGCGCTGGTCGCGCACCGCTGCCATGGCGGCCACGTCCCGCACCGTCAAGTACAAGGGTTTCATGGGGAAGATGTAGCCGATGCAGCCGCGCAGCTGCCCGTGTTTTTTGAGGGTGACGAAAGCGCCGCGATCTTCCAGCAGGGCGGGCCAGCGGGGCGCCGGTCCCTCGTAAAGGCGCCGCTCGCGCACTACGGTTTCCACCGACTTGCGGGCCAGCCAGAGTAGCTCTTTTTGTTCTTCCTCACTCAGCGTGAACTCGGCTTGCGCCGCCCCGTCGCCGCTGGCTTGCTTTTTCAGGGGTTTGACGAACGCCACTGCCCCGTAGCCCACCACCTGGCTGCGGTCGCCGGTCACGTCGCCGGAATTCGCGTACTTGAGCACGCGCGCCTGGCGCGCTCCCAGCCGCTCGGCCGCGATCATGGCGGCCACGATCGGCCCGCCGCCGCAGGCCTCCCAAATGTTTTGCTCGAAGTTGCGGGCCATGGTGAAGTAGTCCCATTCTTCGATCGCCTTTAGCACGCGGCGATCCAGGCGCACGGCGTCTTCGTAACGGTGGTAGTGGGAGAGGTCGCTGCTGGCCACGATCAAGGTGTCACTGTCCTGGATGGTTTTGGCCAGCGCCACTCCCAGCGCCCGGCAGGCCTCGTAACGCTGATCGCCCATCACGATGGGCAACAGCCGAAACTCGCCCAGCACCCGTTGCAGGAAGGGGAGCTGGACTTCGAGAGCGTGCTCGCCGCGCTGGCCCCTGGTCTCGTGACCGCGGGCGGAAAGCTGGAGGCCCGATCCGGCCCGCACTAGGCGGGCAGCGAAGGCTTTGTCCACGGGGATGGTCCCCAGAGGCGTGACGTAGGCATCGCCGTCGTAGATGGCGGCGAAGCCGAAGGCGTCAATATGGGATGGCGAAATGACCACCACGCGCTCGTACTTGCGGCCTTTGAGCAGGGCGTAGGCGTGGGCAGCCACGGCCCCAGAGTACATGTAGCCGGCGTGCGGCGCCACCAGCGCGACGGGCGCCCCGGCGAGCTCGGGGGGCTGGGCTCCGGCCAGCAGTTCGTCCACCATGCGGGCCAGCTCTTTGGGATCGGCTGGGTAGAAGCCCCCTGCGGCGGCAGGCTGGCGCACTTTGGGCTTCTGCGCCGAGCAGACCGCGAGCAGGACGGGCAGAATCAAAATCGCAAGCGCACGTTTCGGCATCAGCTCTTCCCCCAGATCCCCGGGATCGGCTGCCGGCAGCCCGGGCAGCGCCCCTGCTTCAGATGCATGCTGCGGATAAAGAAGCCTTCCCGTTCGATGAGCAGGCGGCGGCAGTTGGGGCAATAGGTGTTCTCGCCGGGATGGCCGGGCGCGTTGCCCACATACACGTAGTGAAGCCCTTCGGCGTCGGCGATGGCCTTGGCCCGCTCCAGCGTCTTGATCGGAGTCGCGGGCAGATTCTTCAGCAGGTATTGCGGGTAGAAGCGCGTGAAGTGCAACGGTACGTCCGGCCCCAGCTCGCTCTTGATCCAGCGCGCCAGTTGCCGGAACTCCTGGTCGCTGTCGTTCAGGGTGGGAATGGCCAGGTAGACGATCTCGGTCCAAGTTCCCAGCTTGCGCAGCGCGACCAGGGTCTGCAAGACCGGCTTGAGCTCGCCATTGACCACCTCGCGGTAGAACTTCTCCGAGTAGGCCTTCAGATCCACCTTGACCGCGTCCACCCGCTTGCAGAGTTCCTGGAGCGGCTCAGTGGTGATGTAGCCGCCGGTGACCACGACGTTGCGCACGCCGACGGCGCGCGCCGCCTCGGCCGTGTCTGCCATGAACTCGAAAAAGATCACCGGCTCAGTGTAGGTGTAGGCGATAGTGGCGCACTGGTTCTGCCGCGCCAGCGCCGCCACCTCGCGCGGCGGCATGTACATGGCGCGCACCTGCTCCGGACGGACCTGGGAAATGTCCCAGTTCTGGCACATCTTGCAGTTCACGTTGCAGCCTGCGGTGGCGATGGAGAACGCCAGCGTGCCGGGCAGCACGTGAAAGAACGGCTTCTTCTCGATGGGATCCACGTTGGCCGCGCAAACCCGCGCGTAAACCAGCGTGTAGTAGACGCCGCCCCGGTTCTCGCGCACACCGCAGTAGCCGCGCTCGCGGTCGTCAATCACGCACTCGCGCGGGCACAGCTTGCACTTGATCTTGCGGTTGGGCAGCTTCTCCCAGTAGCGCGCCTGGATGACGAAGCGCGCGTCCTCGGCGGCCAGCGCAGGTAGGCAGGGCAGCGCGGCTGCCGCCTTCAGGAACTCGCGCCGGTCCTGCAGCTTTGCCATCGCTCACACCTCGATGCGCCGGATGCGGGCCGGGTCGTCCGTGCCGATGCCGTGACGCGCCGCGGTGCGGATCCAGCGCGGCTCGCGGCCGGCTTCGCGCAGCGGCTTCATGCCGCGGCGCGCGCGCTCGTCCTCGATGATCTGCCAGCCGATACGGTCCATTGCCACCGGGTCGCGCGCGACCAACACCCCGTTGAAGGGCCAGCTCCACTGCGGCATGTAGGAAGGACCGCCCTCGTACTGGCCGGTGATGGCGTCGCAAATGGACAGCCGCACTTTCTGCCGGATGGGCGGCAGCATGTACACGTCGGCTACGTAAGGATCTCCCACGTTGGGGTGGTACTTGTTCGGATTGTGCACGGCGCCGAAGAGATTCTTCAGCGCCAACGTGACGCCCACGATGCCGTGATCCTTGAGCACCGGCAGGTTGATCACGACGTCCGAGATGCGCGTGAGCGCCTTGGCCAGAAGGCTGCCTGCGCTGCCCCAAGTGCTCAGCTCGTCCTCATAACCCAGCAGGTCATTGCCCATCACGCGAATGCGGTCGCGCCCCGTCTGGATGCGGAAGCCCGCACTTTCCAGGTCATCGCACAGGCGGTCCCAGATGAGGATGTCACGCGCCCGGATGCCCGCCTGCTGCAAGCGCTCGCAGATCACTTCCACCAGTTCGGGGTGCGTCGAGGCGCCCTTGCCCGCCAGGCAGTTGACTTTCAGGCCCACCACCTCGCCCGGCCGCACTAGCTTGCGCCAGGCCTCCACCGGCTTGTCCACGTCGAAGAAGGCTTGCATGGCGCGGTCCAGCAAGGCGGCGAGGCGTTTTGCGTCCACGCCCGCGCCCGAGTGCAGCGCGGGATCACGCGCGATGACAACGCGTGAGGGCCCGCCCGCACCAGCGTTGCCAGCCCCTTGCCCTCCCTGCTCGCGCGCCTGCCCGCAGGCCTCGCTGGCCAGAAGACCGAGGCAACCTCCCAGAATCTCGCGGCGGGTCTTGGTCGTGTCGGGCATGGCAGCAGCCCAAGGCCCCATACCCTTTATAGCACCGCGGGACGGCCACGGCGTTAGGGTCGCAGGCGCGCCAGCCATTGGTCCACCGCGCGCGCCAGCGCAACGAGGTCCTCGCGCAGCGCGGGCGAATCTTCGTACAAAGTCAGCCTGACGAAGCAACGGTGGCGCCGGAAAGTAATGCTCGGGCCGTAGGAGCGTCCCTCGTCGCCCACCTCCAACGGTTGGCTGCCGGCACCGGCTTCGGAGGCCATGATTTTCCGTGCCGCCGCCACGTCCTTCATCACGTGCACGTCCACGACCGCCTCCGCGCCCGTGTTGTGGCGGTACCCGGCGGTGTGCGTGCGCTCGATCCCGGCCGCGAGGTACCGCTCCGCGTCGCCATCAACGTACCGCCACAGATCGGCCGCTTGGAAGGTGCGGGTCCTGGTCTTCGACCAGCCGGGCGTTTCCGCCGGCGAGGGGAACGGATCGGACGCGCCACGGCGGCAGGCGGCGCACGACGCCAGGATCGTGCACAGCACAGCAGCTCGCCAGTTCATGCCTGGGACCTCCGGCGTTGCTCCAGCAAGATCTGATTGGCGCGCGAGCGGCTTTCTCCCACGCTGGTGACGTAGACGGCCGGCCGATCGCGCACCGGGCAGGCGTACTCGCAGGCGCCGCAGCCGACGCAAAGCTCGGGATCGATCCAGGGCTGTCGGACTACGACCGTCTTGCCATCCGGCCCGGTCACTTGCGCGGGCCGCAGGTAAATGGCCTTGGGTGAAGTCGGGCACCACTCCTCGCACACGATGCATTCGGTGGCCATGGCCCACGGCAGGCAGCGCCCGCGATCCACGAAGGCCGTGCCCAGCCGGATCGGCTTGGAGACGTGTTGCGGGCCGGCCACGCTCCAGCCCTTTTCGCGCGGCGTGATTTCCCAGATCGCTCCGGTGGGGCAGACCTGGCTGCACAGCACGCAACTGGTTTCGCAGTAGCCGATGCGTGGCACTAGGACGGGAGTCCACAAGCCTTCCAGGCCCGCTTCGGCGAGAGCGGGATGGAGCGCGTTGTTCGGGCACACCTTCATGCACTGTCCGCAGCGGATGCAGCGCGCCAGGAAGTCTTCTTCGGCCAGCGCGCCAGGGGGACGGATGCGTCGTTCGCTGGCGCTCGCGGTCACGCCCGTGCTCGCGCGCATCAGCGGCACTGCGGCGGCCCCGGCGGCCAGCCCGGCAACCACGTGGCGGCGTTTCAGGTCCGGCTGTTCCAGGGTGTTGCCGGCATCGGGAAAGAAACAAAACCGCAGGCCTGCTTCAGGGCAGTCGGCGACGCAATTGAAGCACAGGTGGCACTCGCTCTTGCGCCAGCGCGCGCCGGGGATGGGGTCGTCGCCGCCCTGGCAGTGGAGCAGGCAGCGGTTGCAATCGCCGCACGCCGCGGCGCGTTTTTCCAGGCCGAGGATTGCCCAGCGCGAGGCCAGTCCCAGCAACGCCCCCAGCGGGCACAGCGCGCGGCACCACAGCCGCGTGATGCGCAGGTTCAGCACCAGGATCGCCATCAGGATCAACCCGAGCAGGACCCCCTGCCGGAAATGCGGCTGGCGGAAGCTCAAAAGCGTGTGGTGGAAAACGTAGCCGAATCCCTCAGCCAGGAGCTGCAGCGGCCAGACGTCGGTGCGGTAAAGCAGCTCGAGGCTTCCATCCACCGCCCAGTTCAGCGCGGGCAACACGCTCAGCGCCAACGAGCGCACCAGCAGGGAGATGGGATCCAGCCAGCCGCCCACCCCGGAACCTGCCAGCGCCGCTGCGAGCACGGCGAACAGCACCCAGTACTTCCACCGTTGCCAGCTCTTGTAACGGTTGGATTCGACGAGCCGGCGGCCGCGCTTGCTTTCGCTCTTCAGGTGGCTGAAGAAATGGTTCAGCGCGCCCAGCGGACAGATCCAGCCGCAGAAAAAGCGTCCGAGGAAAAACGTGGGGATAAGAATGACGAGGCTCCAGAGCAGGCTCTTGTACAGTGACAGTCCTGCCAGCGCGTTGCAGACAGCCACCAGCGGGTCGGCCTCCAGGAACAGGCTCACCGGGTAGGGCAGCCGGATCTCGCCTCGCAGCGCGCGGAACGATCCGCGGAATTCCGTGCGCACCAGCAGAAAGAGGAAGAACGCGAAAAAGAAGATCTGCGAGGCGCGCCTGAGTTTCGCCAGCTTCAACGTGCAACGATTATAGGCGGCGCAGCGCACTTGCTTCAACGCTGACGGCCGGCTGTTCCTTGATCCTTCCGTCTGCCCCGATGCGCAATCGCCGGTCCCGCCACACGACCGTGCTCCCGACCAAGCCCGCCGCCCAGACCAAGGCTCCCCACAGATCCCGCAGCGGGATCAACGCGATGTCCGGGGCGGAGAGCCGCAGGCTTATCACCCGCCGCGCCACCAGGAGCCCGGCTGCCATACGCAGCGCAAGCAGCGCAGCGGCTCCGAGGGGACGGCCAGCCGCCGCCAGCGCCGTCGCCCACAGCGTGGCCATGGTCACGGGCATGCCCAGGTAGCCCCCGCGCCGGCAAAAACGCACCGTGCGCGCCCAGCGGACCTGATGCCGCCACGCCTGTCGCCAGCCTTTGTTAGCCAGGTAGGTGGTGATCACCACTGGCGCCAGCACGACGCGTAGCCCCAGCGAACAAATCCGCCGGCCGAGCTGGTAGTCGTCGGCGAGGTAATCAGCCACGGATTCGAAGCCTCCCGCGCGAGCGAGGTCTGCCGCGCGGAAGGCCATCGTCGCCCCCAACGCGAACTCGGAAACCCCCAGCAGGGGCGCCACCAGCACTCCCGGAGCGAACTCCGTGGCGATAGCCAAAGCTTCGAAGCGGCTGGCAAGGCCTTGGCCCTCGCCACGATACAGGCACGTCACCAGCCCGGCACCCGGTTCATCCAGAACTGCCACCACGCGCCGCAGATAGTCGGGCGGCACGGCGATGTCGCTGTCGTTGACCAGCAGCACGGGATAGCGCGCGAGCCGGGCCAGCCCGATGAGAACGCCGACCTTGGGGTTGGGTGCCTTCTGCCCGGCTACGATGAGGCGCATGGGAACCTGCGGGAACTCTCGGATCAGGCGCTCGATGGTGGCGATCGCAGGATCGCTCGGATCGCTCACGCCGAACAGAATCTCGTATTCGGGGTAGTCCTGGATGGCGTGCGAGCGGATGGCTTCCCAGAAGTGGGGATCGAGACCATGGACAGGCTTGAGAATGGAGACCGGCGGCGTGTCGCTGCCGCCAGTCTCACGGCGGCTGAGGAAGCGCAGGGCAGCCGCGAGCACCAGGAGCTGGTAAGCAGCCGCTGCCGCAGCCATTGCCGCCAGCAGCCAAATCACAGCGCCAGAAGGACCACGCCGCAGGCGACCAGGCCCACGCCGGCCCAGCGCCGCCAGTTGACTTTCTCGCCGAGCAGGTGCTGTGCCAGTAGCGTGGTCAAAACGTACTCCAGAGCCGTGGCTGGCACTGCGAAACTCAGGTCGGCGTTGGAAAGAAGGACCAGAAACGCAAAGAAGGAGATGGCGAGCAGGATGAGGGACAGGCCGAGGTGCCAGCTCCTCATCAAGCGCAGGGCCACTCTGCCCAGTGTGCGCGGGCGGAAATCGTGGATTTCCCCGTGCAGCTTCATGCCGAGCGTTTGCAGCGCGTCGCCCAGGCTGGCTGAGAGGCTGACGATGGCGACCAGCAACCAGTTCACCGGCTCGCCTCCCTCGGGCGCCGGGGCCGCGTAGTACGAATCGCGGTCGAGCGCACCATCAGTACGCCCAGCGTGATGATCAGGATTCCCGCCCAGCGTGTGAGGGAAATGTGTTCGCCCAGAAAGAACTTGCCGGCCAGCGCGTTCAGGACGTAGCCCGTGGCGGTCACCGGCACCACCCAGCTCAGATCGGCCCAGCTCAGAAGGGCCAGCCGGCACAGCATCCACACCGCGAGAAAGGAAACTCCCAGGACGAACCACGGGGAGGCCAGGACCTGGAGCCAGCTCGAAGCCGATTCCGGGCCGTGGTGCCGGAGGCCTAAACTGAGCAGGAAATTCCCGGTGACATTGGCCACCACCACCGCGCTGGCGAAGATGCGCGTCTTCAACCGCAATCGCCGCACGCTCTAGTCTCCCGCTGGCTGCACCTGGACCCGGGCCGAACCGCGCTGCTGGCGGACGAACTGCTTGCGCCGCGCCCGCAACTGTAAGTACTCGCGCGCCTCCTTGATAAGGCGGCCCCGCTCGACCGGATCCCACAGCGCACCCCGCACCACGCGCCAGATGACGCGCGGGCGGAAATAGAACTCGGTATAGAACCGCTCGACCCACTCCACCAACTCCGCGCGGTCCAGCCCGGGATAGATCAGGGTAGGCAACTGGTGACCGAACTCGTCGGTCATGGGCACCTCGCTGAGCAGCTTTTCGCGCCGGGCCCACTCGTAAAACTCGGTGCCGGGGTACGGGTGCGCGATGGAAACCTGGATGGTGTCGCAATCCAAGCGCTTGGCGAATTCGATGGTGCGGCGGATGCTTTCGCGCGTCTCACCGGGCAGGCCCACGATGAAGTCGCCGTGAATCTTCAGCCCGAGCTCCTTGCAATGGCGCGTGAAGCGCAGGGCCATGTCCACCGTGGCGCCTTTTTTGATGTTCTTGAGGATCTGCGGGTCACCCGATTCATAGCCCACGATCAGCAGCCGGCAGCCGGCCTCCTTCATCGCTTTCAGGGTTTCGTAATCGGTGGTGACTCGGGAGGTGCACGACCAGGTGATGCCCAGCGGCTTGAGCTTCCTGCACAGCTCGAGCGTGCGGGCCTTCTGGTAGTTGAAGGTGTCGTCGTCGAAGAAGATTTCCTTCAGACCTGGGAAGGCCTCGAAGGCATAGCGGGCCTCGGCCGCCACATCGTCGGCGGAGCGCAGGCGCCACCGGTGGCCGGAATGGGTCTGGGGCCAGAGGCAGAAGGTACACAGCGCCGGGCAGCCGCGCGAGGTGTAAAAAGCCACGAAGGGCTTGAGCAGGAACGGGACGTTGTAGCGATTGATGTCCAGGTCGCGCTTGTAAACCTTGGTCACCCAGGGGAGGGCGTCGAGATTCTCGATGAGCGGCGCCTCCGGGTTATGCACGATCCGGCCGTTAGCCCGGTAACTGGCCCCGGGCAGTTCGCTAACGGGCTTGCCGCGGGCGTAGTCTACCACTTGGTAATCGAACTCGCGGCGGATAACAAAGTCAATGGCGGGAGTGGCATTGAGGGCTTTTTCGGGCTCGACAGTTACGGGCGGGCCGACAAAAGCTATTTTGACTTTGCGGTTGACGTCTTTCATCATTTCCGCGATGTGGACGTCCACTTCGAAGCCGGGGGTCGAGGTGAACAGGACCACGAACTCGTAGTCGGCCGCCATGGCCACGGCCTGCTCAATGGAGACGCCATGGGGCGGCGCGTCCAGCACCTTGCTGTCCGGGAGCATGCCCGCCGGGTAGCAAAGCCAGACGGGATACCAGTAGGACTCGATCTCCCGCGTGGCCGGCCAGCGAGAACCGGCCCCGCCATCGAAGCGTTCGAAGGATGGCGGATTCAACAGCAGCGTTCTCACCCGCGATCCTCCACCCGGCCCGGCGGCTCTTGCCGCCCCTCCTCGAAAGTGGCGTCGAGGCCGTTGAAACAGGCAACGATGCCAGCCGCGGGCTGGTCCGGAACCTCAGCGGTTCGTGTAAACCGAGCCATTGGCTTCCGCAGGCTCTCCCACCAAGGCCGAAATTTGTAGGCGGGCCTGTTCGCCCGTAGCCACCTGGTCGAACCAGATTGTCATCCGCACCTCTCCCACCAGCCGCGTGCTGACATCACTGAGCACTCGCCGCGGCACCGCCATGTCGTCGCGGATATAGTAGTCCCTCACAAAATAAACATCTTTCAAAAACACGGAAGGATTCTTCACCATCACGCCCCATTCCCGCAGAGGCAGGTAAGTAACGGAATCAATCCAGATCTCGCCTTTGAACAGCCCCAGTCGCTTGTGCTTGGGCGTCACCTGGAACACGTAGGCGGTGCGCCCTGCGTAATTAGTGGTTTCCTTGTAGCGGAACTTGTAATTGGCGGGGATGATGGCGATGTCATCGCCGTGCTCGGCCCGTGCTTTCTGCTCTGCAGCGAGATAACGGGCAATGACGTCTTTTTTGACGGTTTCGTCCCCATCGAAACGCAGAACCCGGTAGGTGATCTGGCCGAGGCGGGTAATGAATCGCAAAGCCTGGAGCCGGCCGCTCTTTTTCAGGCGGGGGATCTCGGCGTCTATTTCCACCCGCATGATCAGTTCCCCGGCCCGGCTTTGTTGCGACTGGACGGCAGAAAAATAGCGGCCCAGAAGGTCCGGCGGTGGCGAACTGGCGCCGGGCTCAGACTTCGATGTCGCGGTTGCGGCCGCTAACAAACACAGGATCGTGAGATGGCGAAATTTCAACTTTACAGTCCTCGATGCCGGCCGCCCGCGCCGCAGCGGCCCCGCTCCCTGGAACGGGCGCCCTGCTACCTGACGGCTCGCGGTAACCGAAGTGAGAGCCGAAAAGAGGCTCCTGACAAGTTTACCATTCTGAAGATGCATGCGCCAACAAGCTCGTTACGGTTTTCACCTGCGGTCGCTGATAGCCGCCCCTTGGGCTCACCCTCGAGAGCCACTCGGGTGCGCTAGCATTACCTCTATGCTGGACATACCCCTAAGCGCTCGCCACTCGGAGCGCCGGTTGGTGACCCCGGAGATCGCCATTGATTTCCTCGGACCGGAGAGCGCTCGGGTTCTCTCCACACCCAGCCTTATCGGCCTGTTCGAGATGGCTTGCCGGAATCTGCTCCGGCACTTCCTGCCGCCGGGGTCCGATAGCGTCGGCGCCTGGGTGGAGGTGCGGCACCTTGCCCCCACCCCCTTGGGCATGGAGGTAACCCTGGAGGTCGAAATCATTGGGGTCGACGGGCGCCGAGTCCGGTTCAGGTTGGAGGCTTCCGATGAGCGCGAAAAGATCGCTGAGGGCAGTCACGAACGCGTGGTGATTGACGTCGAGCGTTTCGCCAGCCGAGTCCAGCAGAAGGCGAGCTCATCCAAGGCTGAGTCGCTGCCGGAAGGGCTGTAACCGGAAGGTGGCCGCGCCGGTCTAATGCGATGGAGTCCAGGCTCGAGCCAGGCCGGGACTCTCCAGCCCAAGTTCGCACCAGCCCCGACCTTTACGGGGCGTGCCATCATTACCGAAGAGCCAGTCAAGGAGGGTGGCGATGCGGAAACTGGTGGTGTTGGGACTGCTGCTGGGGACGATGGCTTTCGCGGCATCGAATTCCTGCTGGATCCAGGATGCGGCTTCTTCGGGCTCCCTGGTATGGTTGCTGTGCCAGCAGGGTGGGTTGTTGGTGAGCGAAGACGGGGGCGCCCACTGGCGGCACGTGGAGTTGCCGGCCGAAGCCAAGATGCGCGCGGTCGAGCTGCTACCCGGCGGCCGTGGCTTTGTGGTTGGCGATGGCGGCACGGTGCTGGCGACCGAGGACGGCGGCCGGAGCTGGTCGCGTGTGGCGGTCCCCGCCCATGAGCACCTGAGCGCAATTCACTTTGTCGGAGAGCATGGCTGGATCGCGGGCTGGGGCGGCACCATTCTGCACAGCTCCGACGGCGGCAAGACTTGGGTCCGCCAGCTCACGCCCATGCCCTACTCGCTGGAGGCCATTTACTTCGTGGATGCCAGACACGGCTGGGCGGTCGGGTGGACCGGAGCAATCCTGCGGACCAGCGATGGGGGCCAGAACTGGGAGCCAGTGCGCAGCCCGGCCGCTTCCTGGTCGCTGAGCGCGGTTTACTTCCGCGACGTCAACGAGGGCTGGGCCGTTGGTTTCGGCGGCCAGATCCTGCACACCAAGGATGGGGGTCGCACTTGGGAGGCCGTGGCCAGCCCGGTTCGTGACTGGTTGACCTCGATCCAGTTCGATCAATCTGGCCGCGGCTGGATCACGACCTCGACCGGGTTCCTAGTTAGTGAGGACGGCGGGCAGACCTGGCGGCAGATGCGGCTGGATCAGCCCGCTTTCCTGAGCCGGCTCATCGAGGTCGGCGGCACGCTTTGGGCGGTCGGGCCTTTCGGCGTGCTCAAGCAGGAGCAGACCAAGCTGGCCTGGCAGAATCTGGAACTGAGGACCGCGACGGAGGTCTCAGGCAGCCGGGAAGCGGCAAGCTCCTGACGAGCAAACGGGTAACGCTTCTAGGGTGTTTATAATAAGGTGACGGGGGCCAGGGTGTCGCGCTCGACGCCGGGACCCTGGCCTCGCCGTCTTGAAGGAGACAAATGGGGACCACCTATCGCCCGGCGCCGGCGCGTGGCGGCAATGCCACATCGCCTGTCGTCCGGTCCGCGGACCGCTACTTCGAGCTCAAGTCCGAGATCCACCGCAAGCTGCTCGGCGTGCTCAACTACGAACGTCTTTCCTCCATCCCCAAGGACCGGGTGCGAGCCGAGATCGGCCGTGTGGTCGAGCGCCTGCTCGAACAAGAACGCGTCCCCATGACCACCGCCGAGCAGAACCGCATCGTCGAGGAAGTGCTCGACGAGGTCCTCGGGCTGGGGCCGCTGGAGCCGTTGCTCAAGGAACCTTCGATCACCGATATCCTGGTCAACGGGTATAACAAGGTCTATATCGAACGCAACGGCAAGCTCTCGCTGACCCAGGTCCGCTTCCGGGACAACGCCCACCTGCTGCATATCATCGAGAAGATCGTTTCCCAGATCGGCCGGCGCATTGACGAGGCTCAGCCGATCGTGGACGCCCGGCTGCCCGACGGTTCGCGCGTCAACGCGATTATCCCGCCGCTGGCGCTCGACGGGCCGGCGCTCAGCATCCGCCGCTTCGGCCGGCACGTGATCACGGCTGACGAGATGCTGGCCAATCGCACCATGACCGCGGGCATGCTGCGGTTCCTCGCTGCCTGCGTGCAAGCCAAGGTGACGATCCTGATCTCGGGCGGGACGGGGTCGGGCAAAACCACCATGCTCAACGCGCTCTCCCGCTACATTCCCGAGGACGAGCGTATCATCACCATCGAAGAGATCGCCGAGTTGCAGCTCCAGCAGCGGCACGTGGTCAAGTTCGAAACGCGGCAGCCGGGCTTGAACCGCGAGGGAGGCATCAACCAGCGCGAGCTGGTCCGGACCGCGTTGCGCATGCGGCCGGACCGTATCATCGTGGGCGAGTGCCGCGGCCCCGAGGCGCTGGACATGCTCCAGGCCATGAGCACGGGCGTGGACGGCTCCATGAGCACGGTGCACGCCAACTCCCCGCGTGATGCGTTCTCACGGTTGGTGGCGATGGTGCTGATGGCCGATCTGGAAATGCCCAGCCGGGTTATCATCCAGCAGCTGGCCAACGCCATCAAGCTGGTGGTCCAGCTCGCACGCTTGCAGGACGGTACGCGCAAGGTGATGAGTATCGCCGAAGTGCTGGGCGTCAAGGACGAGCAGATCCGGCTTCAGGACATCTTTGTTTTCGAACGCGTCGGGGTCACCGATTCGGGCAAGGTTCAAGGACGCTTCAGGGCGACCGGCGCCATCCCGCGGCTCATGGAGCGGCTCAAGGTAAGCGGGATCGAGTTACCGCCCTCTATCTTCCAAGAGGAGCTGCCGGTCAATCTGTAAGTAGCCTCTGCGGCGCTTTAGCCAGGTGTTAAGAACGTAAAAGCATTTTTGCATTTTCAGCGGGACCTTTTACAATCTGCCGGCCCCGTGGTGCGTCAAAGTGGTGTTGTGAGTCAAGCGCCTATGGCCGCCGGTGGCCTGGACCCCGACACGGCGCTCATGCTTTCGGTGCGCGCCGGGGAACCGGAGGCTTTCGAACGTCTGGTGGAGCGGCACCGGCTGCCGCTGGTCCAGTTTCTCTACCGCATGGTTCAGGACCGGGAGGCGGCGGAGGAACTGGCCCAGGAAATCTTCCTGCGCGTGTACCGCTCCCGCGGGCGGTACCAGCCGTCGGCGCGTTTCACCACCTGGCTTTACCGGATCGCCACCAATCTGGCGCTGAACTGGCTACGGCACGAGCGCCGCCGGTCAGGACTACTGAGCATGGACGCCGAGCGTGCGCCCGGCCTTCCCTCCCAGTGGCCGGCCGCCGCGCCGACCCCGGAAGAGTTGCTGGTGGGGCGGGCGCAAGCCGAGCGTGTCCGCAGGGCTGTGGCCGCGCTGCCCGGGCGTCAGCGCGCGGTGGTCCTGCTGCACAAGTACCACGAGATGGACTACGAACAGATCGCCGCGACGCTGGGTTGCTCGGTGCAGGCCGTAAAGTCGCTGACCTTCCGCGCCTACGCGAACCTCCGGAAGGCGCTGGCCGCAGAGACCTCAGAGCGTGTGCGAGCCGTCGGGACTCAGCCGCATCTTGCGCTCGTTTTTCAGAGCTAGGTTCGCAAGGTGCGGTCCGGCCACCGCGGCCGCGGCCATCTCCACCGTGCAGTTGGGCTGCCGCCGCATGCGAATCGCTTCCAGGAAGTTCTGCTGGTGCTCGAGCCCGGAGCTGTGGTCCTCGACGCGCCGGATCAAAGGCAGCGGCTCGGTCAAGTTCCACGGGGCCGATTGCAGCCCGGGGTCCTTGTAAATCCGTGCCCCGGTGCGGTCGAGCACCAGGGTGGCCTCGTCGCCCTGGATCTGAATGGACCAGTCGTTCTCGTAAGAGCTGGCGTAATTCAGCGTCCAGGTGGCCATGAAATCCGGGTAATCGAACGCGGCGCAGAAGACGTCCGGAACCTCGGCGCCGATCATCTTCGCGAGGTAGCCGTGGCAGACGGCGGCTCGCGGCGGTCCCGCGTTGGTCATCCACTGGATCGCGTCCATCAGGTGGGTGCCCTGATCGGTCATGTTGCCGCCGGAGTAATCCCAGAAACCACGCCACCAGCGGAACCGGCGCGGCTCCAGCGGGCGTTTGGGCGCCGGGCCGAGAAACCGCTCCCAGTCGAGTTTGCCGGGCAGGGGCGAGTTATCCAGCGGTTTGGCGAAGTGCCAGTTCCAGAGCGCCTTGGCCATGGAAACCTTACCCAGGATGCCCTCATCCACCAGCTTTTTGACCTGGATGCAGAACTCCATCGAGCGGCGTTGCATGCCGACTTGCACGATCTGCTTGGACTTGCGCACCGCCTCCACCATGCGCGCGCTCTCCTCGAGCGACATGGAGAGCGGCTTTTCCAGGTAGACGTCCTTTCCCGCAGCCAGCGCCGCCAGCAAATTGGGGCAGTGGTGATGATCGGGCGTGGCGATGACGACAAAATCCAGGCCCGGCTGGGCGAGAAGGTCGTGATAGTCCACGTAAGTCTTGACGTCTGGCGGGGACTCTTTGCGCGCCAACTCCAGATGCGGCTCGTAAGGGTCGCACAGCGCCACGCAGCGCGCGCCCAGTTTCTGGAAAGCGCGGTTGAGCCAACGGCCGCGGTTGCCCGTGCCGATCACCCCATAGGCCGGGCGGTCGTTGGCGCCGAAGACTGCGTGCGGCAAAATCAAAGGAGCAGTCGCCAATTGAAGGAACGCTCTGCGATCAGGTTGCATTCGGCAAACCTCCGCTGTTAGCTTAGCGCAGTGCGCAGTTGATGACCGGAGGCAATACGATGGAAATCTCGCGCCGCGATTTCATGGCAACGCCAGCGGCGCTGGCAGCGCGCCAGACCGCCGATCAGTGGTTCGACCGCCCGATGCGCTGGGCGCAATTGACGCTGGCCGAAAACGATCCGGGCCGTTTCGATCCCGCCTTCTGGCTGGATTACTTCCGCCGGGTGCACGCCGATGCCGCCTGCCTGAGCGCCGGCGGCTGCGTGGCCTATTACCCGACGAAGATCGCCTTCCACCATCGCAGCGCCTGGATGAAGGATGGCGATGACCCGTTCGGCGAGCTGCTGGCGGGCTGCCGCAAGCTGGGGATGGTGGTGATCGCCCGCGTG